>DATHMJ010000087.1:0-3396 GCA_035487215.1 Gemmatimonadales bacterium | reverse complement strand
CGCCGCGAACCACATCTGCCAGTCCAACCGCGGGTGGAATGGTTCTACAAACCCAGGACGCCGTCGGGGGTTGCCCGGTTTCCATCGAAATTCATACGCCTTCCACTCCGTACCGTCACCGCTTCCCTCCACCACGATTTCGGGCCGCTCCGTCGTCATAACCCGAAAGAGGCCATAACCGTTGACCGAGCGAAGGGGCGCGAATGCGTCCAGGAGGTCCTCGGCCCATCCGGGCACGAGACCACGGCTCCAGGGCGCCGGCACCGTGTAAGCCGCCTCGCGAAACACGCTCAGCGCCGAGAGCACCAAGAGGACGGCGGACACCGTGCCGACCAACACACGTCGCTCCGAGGATTCGGGCTGGGTCGGCTCGCGTCGGACCGGGAGCGATCGGTGAAGAAACCGGTCATCCAGAAGCGGCACGCAGAGCACGATTGCGAGCAGGTTGAAGAAACCGTAGTTCCCGGTGGCCGCGATGCTGAGCTGGAACGCGATCATCGCCAGCGCGCCGCCGATCCGCACGATTCGGAATCGGGGCGGCATGAAAATCGAGAACGGTACCACGACTTCGGCGACGAACATGCCGAGCGTCATCGCTTGGTGTATGGCAGAGGGAAGGTGGTGCGCGTACCAAGCGGTCCACGGCGGAAGTGGTTGCGTCTCAAAATGAAAGTCGAGCGCGGTGAGCGAGCGCCAAGTAGGGTCGCCGCTCAGCAGCTTGGTGATGCCCGATAGCCACATGAGCTTGAAGAGCAGCAACCAGAGCAGCCATCGGACAATCCGCGACGGCTCCCGCTCGCTGAGTCGCAACGTCGGGAGCCACCCGCTCGGAGCCCAGAGGCAGGCGATGAGTCCCGTCTCGAGCAACAGGGCATCCCATTGGAAGGAGAGAAAGTCCTGGCCTCCCACCGAGAGGGAGAGATACGCGAGCCAGAGCAACGGGAGCACTACGACCGGGCAGATATCCAGGATCAGCAGCGCCGATAGTCCCACGCCGGCCAGCGCCAGGATCCGGAGCGCCGTGTCGCTGCTGTTGAGCCACAACAGCGTCGGTAGCGCCCGCCACACAGTGGAGCCGTAGGTCGTGCGGGCCTGATTGAGGTAATCGCCGACGGGGAACAGCCCGTGCTCGCCCACCAGTCCGACGATCTGATAGGCTAACGACGCAAACGCAACGAGGTAGACGACGCCGAGGAGGCGAAGGAAGAGCCAGCGAGAGGAGGAATAGGTTTCACCGTTCACTGCTTGACCAGCACCGCTTCAATCACGGTCGGCTCGCGAGTGGTGGGAACCACCCGGGCCACGCGTAGGCCGGCGTGGGAAAGGAGATCGGCGTACTCGGGCTCGGTGCGCTCCCGTCCACCGGTGATCGCGAGCATCACCACGTCCACTATCTTGCCCGCCCCCATCACGTTCCCGGGCGGAAGTCCTCGCTCGATGACCAGCAGCCTGGATTGTGCGCCCATCGCCCGGGCGCAGTTGGCCAGAATGAGCGAGGCCTGCTCGTCATCCCAGTCGTGCACCACATCCTTGAGCATGTAAGCGTCGCCGCCCTCGGGAACCGAGGCGAAGAAATCGCCGCGCTTGAGCTCGCACCGCGCGAGCACCCCTTCGGCTTCGAGCGCCTTGCGCGCCGCCGGGAGCACTTCGGGTCGCTCATACAGCACGCCGCGCATCTCGGGATGGGAGCGGAGAACCGCGGCCAACAGCGTCCCCTTCCCTCCACCCACGTCCACGAGGCTTCCGATGCCGCTGAAGTCGTAGGCGGCGAGGACCGCGGTCGCCTGTATCCGGGTCAGGTTGCTCATCGCTTCATCGAAGACTTCCGCGGCTTGCGGGTGTTGGCGGAGGTACTCGAACGGGTCCATCCCGTAGAGGTGATCGAACGCCGTCTGCCCGGTACGTACGCAATGGAGCAGCGACCCCCACGCCGGCCAGAACGTGTCACCCCACAAGAGGGCGTACGCGTGCAGAGAATCGGGGGCACTCCGACGCAGTGGGCCACCCAGCGGGGTAAGGGAGAACCGGCCGTCGGCGTCCTCGGCGAACACGCCGAACGCAGCGAGCGCCCGCAGGACGCGGTAGAGCGACGACGGATGGGCGCCGACCGCGGCCGCGAGCTGGGCCGCGGTCTTGGGGCCGTCGGCGAGGCGGTCAGCAATGCCAAGCTTGGCCGCCACATATGCCAGTTGACTGCCGAGACACCCGCCAATCATCTGCCGCATCGCCTCGAAGGGCGTGGGCTCCGCCATGCTGGGGTCCTATCGGTCCGAGTCGCTCACAACATGCGGCGCCAAGGTAGCCCCGTCCAGCGCTCGCTGGCGCCGCGCCGCTCGGGCCCGTACTCTCTTCCGATCCCATTCCCGAGCCGGTAGTGACCCTTCCTTTCCTCGATGAGTCGCGCGTGCAGGCGCTGCTTCCGCTCGACGAATTGATTCCGGCGATGCGCCGCGCACTGGTCGCGCTGTCCTCGGGCCGAGTCGTGCAACCGGTGCGGAGCGTGGTACCGATCGCCGATCACGCCGGATTCTTCGGCGTGATGCCGGCTTACTCTGGCTCCGCGGTCGGAGCCAAGCTGGTCACGTTCTATCCGGGCAACGTCGGCATCCCGACTCACCACGCCGTCATCGCACTGTTCCGCCCCGAGACCGGTGAGCCGCTGGCGCTGATGGACGGACGGCTGATCACCGAGCTTCGGACGGCCGCGGCGTCCGCCGTCGCGACCGATCTGCTCGCGAGGGCCGATGCGTCGGTTCTGGCGATTCTGGGAGCGGGGGTCCAGGCCAAGAGCCACTTATCCGCGTTGCGCCTGGTTCGGACGTTCCGCGAGGTACGGGTGTGGAGCCCGCGAAGCGCCGCGGCGTTCGCGAAAACCCACGACGTTACCCCGGCGACTTCGGCGGAGGCGGCGGTGCGCGGCGCGGATGTGATCGTGACCGCGACCAGCGCGACGACCCCCGTGCTGTTGGGCGACTGGGTCGCGGCGGGCGCGCACGTGAACGCCGTCGGAGCCACGCGTCCCGACTGGCGGGAGCTGGATGACGCGTTGGTCCGCCGGGCACGCATCTGGGTGGATTCGCGCGATGCCGCCGTGGCCGAATCGGGAGACGTGATCGCCGCCGGTGAGCGACTGCAGGGAGAGATCGGGGCGGTGGCGGGCGGCGCCACGGTGGGCCGCCTCGACCAACGCGAGGTCACGATCTTCAAGTCGGTGGGTGTTGCCGTGGAAGACGTGGTCTCTGCCGATCTCGTGTGGAGGCGATTAACGGCCCTTGGCGGCTAGGGCGTCCAGCCGTCGCGCCGCGGCGCCGAGTCCCTGTCGCCGCCGCGCCATCCCGCGCCACGCGTCCCCCTCTCGCTCGAGGCGGGCCAACACGTTCCGCAAATTGTACCGCT
>DATHMJ010000086.1:0-3463 GCA_035487215.1 Gemmatimonadales bacterium | reverse complement strand
ATGCCAGCCCTCCGGTCGCTCTGGACTCCACGCCGCACGTGGTGGTCTCTCGGGTTCGCCCTCCTCCTGATCAGTGCTCCCGCCGTCGCCCAAATTCCCGGGCTGCCGCCGGGCACGAATCTGAGCGCTCAGGACATCGAGACCCTACTCGCGACCCGCCCGGACCTGGTGGCCCAGCTCCGCCAGCGCATCTCCGATTCCGGCCTCACCCCGGATCAGGTGCGCCAGCGGCTCAAGGCGGCGGGGTATCCCGAGGACCTGCTCGACCCGTATCTCTCCAGTGCGGACACCACCCAGACCGCGACGCCCACCGGGAGCCAGATCGGCGCCTTCAGCGCCCTCGGCCTGCTGTCGGCCGGGGCGGATTCGCTGCTCGGTCTCGACTCCTCCGCGACCGCCGCCCGCGCCCAGCTCAAAGCGCCCGGACCCAAGGCGGACTCGCTTCGCGCCGACTCTCTCGCCGACACGACCGGCGTCAAGGGCGGGCTCAAGCGCTTCGGGATCGACGTATTCCGCCGCGCCAGCACCCAGTTCCAGGCGCTGCAGGTCGGACCGGTGGACCGGAGCTATCGCCTGGGTCCCGGCGACGTCCTCGTCCTGATCCTCACCGGCGACGTGGAAATCACCCGGACGCTGGAGGTGAACCGTGAGGGGTTCGTCTTCATCCCCCAGGTCGGAGAGATCTTCGTCGGCAACCTGACGCTCGATCAGCTCGAGGGTCAGCTCTACACCCGGCTGGGCCGAGTCTACTCCGGCGTGCGTCGCGGCCCGAACGCGCGCACCCATTTCTCGGTGACCGTGGCGCGGCTCCGGAACGTTCAGGTGTACGTCGTGGGTGACGTCCTGCGGCCCGGCGCCTATCAGATCTCGGCCGGCGCCACTGTGCTCGGCGGGCTTTATCTCGCCGGCGGGCCGACGGACAACGGCAGCTTCCGGCGCATCGAGCTTCGCCGCGGCGGCGCCATGGTCGACTCGGTGGATGTGTACGACTATCTGCTCAAGGGTGCCAGCGGAAGCGGCACCCACCTCGAGCCGGGCGACGTGATCTTCGTTCCCGTGCGCGGGCCGCTCGTCGCCGTCACCGGGCGCGTCGTCCGACCCGCCATCTACGAGGTCAGGCCGAACGAGACGCTGCGTGACGTGATCGCGGCGGCGGGCGGTCTCGACGCGAACGCCGTCGAAGGACGGATCCAGATCCACCGCATCTTGCAGCGAGCCCCCGCCGAGGGTGGCGGCCCGCAACGGGTGGTCATCGACGTCACCGCGCCGGGGTTGGCGGTGGGAGAGGTTCCGGCGTTTCCGTTGGCGCCGGGCGACTCGGTTATGGCGTTCGAGGTCCCGCCCCACGTTCGGGGTTACGTCACCGTCCGGGGCAACGTCCTGCTCCCCGGCCGAATCGGCTTCAACGAGGGCATGAAGCTGAGCGACGCGATTCGCCTGGCCGGGGGTCCGAAGCCGGACGTCTACCTGGAGCGCGTCCTGGTGGCGCGGCTGCGCCCGGACTCGAGCCGACTCCAGCTGCGCGCCGCGTTGGCCGACAGCACCGGGCGGGTGGTGGACGACATCACGCTGCAGGACGGCGATGACATTCGAATCTTCTCCCGCGCGACGTTCCGCACGCAGCCCTGGGTCACGATCGTCGGCGCCGTCCGTCGCTCGGGCCGAGTGCTCTATCGCGACGGCCTGACGTTGCGGGACGCGATCCTCCTGGCCGATGGACTCACCGAAGACGCGGCGCTCGATTCGGCCGAGATCGCGCGTCTGCCCGACAACCGCCCCACCGGCGCGCTGGCGCAGACGATCCGCATCGCGCTCGACTCGACGTATCTGCCGTCGCGTTCGCCGGCGGTCACACCGGCCGGCACGGGTGAGATCCAGCTCCTGCCCTATGACAACGTGCTGATCCAACGGCGGCCGGGTTGGGACCTCCAGCGACTGGTGGCCGTCACCGGACAGGTGGAGCGCCCGGGACGGTATGCCCTGACCAGCAAGACGGAGCGGTTGACCGACCTGCTCGCGCGAGCGGGCGGTCTGACCACCGAGGCGTATCCCGGGGGAATCGAGTTCTACCGCCGCGCGGCGACGGCCAAGGTGACGCCCGCGCCGATCGATCCCAAGGTGCCAATCCAGCCGCTGCCTCCGGGCTTCGCGG
Source organism: Gemmatimonadales bacterium (assembly GCA_035487215.1). Taxonomy (GTDB): domain Bacteria; phylum Gemmatimonadota; class Gemmatimonadetes; order Gemmatimonadales; family GWC2-71-9; genus DASQPE01. The sequence continues at coordinate 1,311 of DATHMJ010000086.1, read as the reverse complement.
CGCGAGTGGGCATCGACCTCCCGATGGTGCTGCAAAATCCGGCCTTCCGGGACAACATCATCCTGGCGACGGGCGATTCGGTGTTCGTCCCCGAATTCAACCCGTTGGTGCAGGTGCAGGGCGCCGTGAATGCCGCGGGCCCCGTGGCGTACACGCCGGGCAAGAACCTCGACTGGTATGTGGCAGGGGCCGGCGGCTACGCCGAGAAGGGCGACCGCGGCCGAGCGTTCGTCACCCAGCCCGACGGCAAGCGCGAAGCGGTGAAGCGGCGGTTCTTCTTCAGCGACGACATCCCGACGCCCGGACCCGGCGCGGTGATCACCGTGCCGGAGCGGAGGGGCGGCGCGTCACCCAACAACACGGCCGCGATCCTCGGCGTCCTCGCGTCGGTGTTCGCGAGCCTGACTACGGTGATCGTCGTCCTCAAGCCCTGATGGACGGGCGCAAAGGCATTCTCCTCGCCGGCGGCTCCGGCACGCGGCTGCACCCGGCCACCGTGGCGGTCAGCAAGCAGCTCTTGCCCATTTACGACAAGCCGATGGTCTATTACCCGCTCTCCACGCTCATGCTGGCCGGGGTGCGGGACATTTTGCTCATCTCCACTCCGCAGGACCTTCCCCGCTTCGAGGCGCTGTTCGGCGACGGAGCCGACCTCGGCCTCAACCTGCGCTACGCCGTGCAGCCGCGTCCCGAGGGACTCGCCCAGGCGTTCGTGATCGGCGCCGACTTCCTTGGCGGTGCGGGCGTCGTCCTGATTTTGGGGGACAATCTGTTCTATGGCGCCGGCCTGGTGGACACGCTCCGCGCGGCCGACGCGGTCAGGGTGGGGGCCTCGATCTTCGCGTATTCGGTGCGGGATGCCACCCACTACGGCGTGGTCGAGTTCGACAGCGCCGGCAACGTCCTGTCCCTCGAGGAGAAGCCGGCGAAGCCCCGGTCACATTATGCGGTGCCGGGACTCTATTTCTATGATGGGGACGTGGCGAAGATTGCCCGGGCGCTCAAGCCGTCGCCCCGCGGCGAGTTCGAGATCACCGACGTGAACCGCGCCTACTTGAAGGCCGGGCGGCTCCGGGTCGAGGTGTTCGGGCGCGGCACGGCCTGGCTCGATACAGGGACGCCCGAGGCCTTGCTCCAAGCGTCGAACTTCATCGGCGCGGTGGAAGAGCGGCAGGGACTCAAGATCGGCTGCATCGAGGAGGTGGCGTACCGGATGGGGTTCATCGACCGGAGCCGGCTTGCCCGTCTTGCGGACCGCCTCGGTCCTGGGCAATACGGCGACTACCTCCGAAGCCTGGCGGCCGCCGAATG
>DATHMJ010000085.1:0-4595 GCA_035487215.1 Gemmatimonadales bacterium | reverse complement strand
CCCCCGCCCGCTCCGACGACGAGCTTGGGTCGGTGCCTGCTTCCCTCGCCAACCTCGCCTCTGGCGATCGACCTCGGGAACGCCTGTGGGCGCTCGGGGCCGCCGCGCTCACGTCAGTCGAGCTGCTGGCCGTCATTTTGGGAACGGGCGCCGGCGGACTCAGCGTGATGGATGTAGCCGGCCAGATTCTCGAGCCGGGCGATGGCTCGCTGCGGCGGCTGGCCGCTCGCCCCTCGGCCGAGCTGGTGCGTCTCACCGGTGTGGGCCCCACCAAGGCCGCGCGCCTGCTCGCCGCCTTCGAGCTTGCCGCTCGGCTCGCGCGGGAGGGGCGCGCCGCGCTGCCTCGCATCCGTGAGCCAGAAGACGTGGCGCGTCTGTTCCAACCGCGGCTCCGCGATCTCCCGGTCGAGGAATTTCACATGCTCGCCCTCGACAGCCAGAGCCACGTGCTGCGCGACGTGCTCGTCACCCGCGGTCTGCTCAACAGCTCGCTGGTGCATCCGCGGGAGGTGTATCGGCCGGCCATCGCCGAGGCGGCGGCGGGCATCATCGTGGTCCACAACCACCCAAGCGGCGACCCCACCCCGTCGGCGGAAGATCGGGCCGTCACCCGCCAGCTGGTGGCGGCCGGCCAGCTGCTCGACCTTCCGCTCTACGACCACGTCATCGTGGCAGGCGACCGGTTCGTCAGCTTCGCCACCGAAGGACTCCTGTAGGGTCCCGGCTAACGCGCTATGTGGAGTGCAGTTGCCCCGGTGTCACTCGTCCAATAGTTGACCCGGCGGTGCCTAACCCCCATTCTACGTTTGTGATGTGCACGATCCTCCGGGGCTGCCGATGACGGTCAGCCCGCCACTTTTCGCCGACGCGACGCCCGAGTTTCGGAGCGTCCTCGAGCGCCATGCCGACCGGCTCGATCTCGAGCTGCTCGACCGGGCGCTTCGGTACAGCTCGTCCGCGCACCGGGGGCAGAAGCGCATGTCGGGCGAGGATTTCATCTCGCACTCCATCGCCGTCGCGCTCATTCTCGCCGAGCAGCTGCTGGACACCACGTCGATCGCGGCGGCGCTGCTGCACGATGTCGTGGAAGACTCGGATGTCCGCACCGAAGACATCGCGCGGGAGTTCGGGCCCGAGATCGCGGGCATCGTCGACGGCCTCACCAAGATTTCGCATCTGAGCTTCCGGTCCACCGCCGAGGAGCAAGTCGAGAACTACCGGAAGCTGCTGCTCTCCATCGCGCGCGACGCGCGCGTGATCATCATCAAGCTCGCCGACCGCCTGCACAACATGCGGACGCTCGAGCACCTGTCGCCCGAGCGGCGTGAGCGGATCGCGCTCGAGACCCGCGAGATCTACGCGCCGCTCGCGCATCGCTTCGGTATGGCGGGGGTCAAGGCCGAGCTGGAAGATCTGTCCTTCAAGTTCCTGGAGCCCGAGGAGTATCGCGATCTCGTGAGCCAGATCGCGGCCAAGCGCGCGGTGCGGGAGCAGATGATCCTCAAGCTGCGGACACCGCTCGAATACGAGCTCAAGCGCGCGGGGATCGACTGGTTCGACGTGACCGGCCGGCCGAAGCACCTCTGGTCGATCTATCAAAAGATGAAGAAGCGGGGCAAGGGCTTCGACGAGATCTACGATCTGATGGCGGTCCGGGTGATCGTGCGCAGCGTGCCGGAGTGCTATCACGTCCTGGGCATCATCCACCACAACTGGACCCCGATCCAGGAGCGCATCAAGGACTACATCGCGAGCCCCAAGTCCAACGCGTACCAGTCGCTCCACACAACGATCTTCGGTCCAGGCGGCCAGCTGTTCGAGGTGCAGATCCGTACGCAGGAAATGCATCGGACGGCGGAATACGGCATCGCGGCCCATTGGGTGTACAAGAAGGATGGAACGCGGGACGAGCTGGACCAGCACCTCGGCTGGTTCCGTCAGCTCCTGGAGCTGCAGCAGGACACCCACAGCCCCGAGGAATTTCTCGAGTTCCTCAAGATCGACCTGTATCAGGACGAGATCTTCATCTTCACGCCCAAGGGCGACGTCAAGCGGTTGCCCAAGGGATCGACGCCGATCGACTTTGCGTTCCACGTCCACACCGACGTCGGGCTGCATACCCAGGGCGCGCGCGTCAACGGGCGCATCGCGCCGCTGCATCGCGAGCTCAAGAACGGCGACACGGTCGAGGTGCTCACCGGCCCCGCCGCCAAGCCGAGTCGCGACTGGCTCAATCACGTCCGCACGGCGCGCGCCCGGCACAAGATCAAGCAGTGGATCAAACATGAAGAGGAGACGGTCAGTCGCGCGCTGGGCAAGGAGATCATCGCCCGGGAGATCCGGCGCCGGCGGCTGGAGTCGCCGGACGAGGCCCGGCTCGAGCGGGCCGCCCAGACGCTGTCGCTTGCCGATGGGCGGGGGCTCGAGATCGCGGTCGGGCGGGGCGATGTGGCGCTCGGGCAAGTAACCCGCGCGCTATTCCCCGACCTGCCGCCCGACGCGCTCCAGGAGCCGAAGCCCACCGTGTTCGGCCGGGTGATCGATCGAATCCGCTTGGGGCGGGGGATCAAGATCCAGGGCGTCGACGGGCTCATGGTCCGTTACGCCCAGTGCTGTCAGCCTGTGCCCGGCGATCAGGTCATCGGCTATGTGACGCAGGGCCGCGGCATCTCGATTCACCGGGCGGACTGCCCCAACCTGCTCACACTCGCCGCCGACGAGCGCCGCGTCGAGATCGATTGGCAGGAGGTCGAGGGCGAAGCGTTCCGGGTTCGGCTGGCGGTGAATGCCGACGATCGTCGCGGTCTCTACGCCGATCTGATGGAAGCGATCAGTCAAACGGGCACCAACATCAAGGGCGCCGATCTTCACACCAAGGACGGCTCCGTCTTTGGGACCATCTTCGTCGAGGTGGACAACCTCCCGCACCTCGCCAAGGTCCTCAAGGCCATGCGTCGAGTGAAGGGCGTGACGACGGTCGAACGCCGCGAGACCCCGCAGGCAAGCAGTCCCGGACCCCTGCGGACATGAGCGGCGGCTGGATTCTCAAGACCGAGCCGACGGCCTACTCGTTCGACCGCCTCGCCACTGAGAAGCGGGCGGTGTGGGACGGCGTCAGTAATCCAGTCGCGCTCCGGAATCTCCGCGAGATGGCGGTGGGCGATCCGGTCCTGATCTACCACACCGGTGACGAAAAGGCCGCGGTCGGACTGGCGCGTGTGGCTCGGGCGGCGTATCGCGACCCGAAGCAAAACGATCCCAAGCTGGTGGTGGTCGACGTCGAGTGCGTGCGCCCGCTCAAGCAGCACGTCACCCTCAAAGCAGTGAAAGCCGATCCTGCCTTCGCCGACTTCGCCCTCGTTCGGATGGGTCGGCTCTCGGTGGTCCCCGCCACGGCGGCCCAGTGGAAGCGACTGATGGCCATGGCGGGGGAGCACTAGCCCGAAGATTTCCCGGCACCCCGTTTATATTGAGGGATGCCTCCCTTCTCGGTCGTTGCTCCGTTCACCCCCGCCGGCGATCAGCCCAAAGCCATCCGCGAGCTGAGCGCCGGGCTCAAGCGGGGGGACAAGTACCAGACGCTGCTCGGTGTCACCGGCTCGGGCAAGACGATGACGCTCGCCAACGTCATCGCCGATTATGGGCGCCCCACGCTCGTGCTCTCCCACAACAAGACCCTCGCCGCGCAACTGTACGGGGAGCTGCGTCAGTTCCTGCCCGGCAACGCGGTCGAGTACTTCGTCTCGTACTACGACTACTACCAGCCCGAGGCGTACGTTCCCGCGACCGACGTCTACATCGAGAAGGACGCGTCGATCAACCAGGACATCGAAATGCTGCGGCTGCGGGCCACCTCCAGCCTGATGGAGCGGGAGGACGTCGTCATCGTCGCCACGGTGAGTGCCATCTACGGCCTCGGCGACCCCGCGGAGTACCGCCAGCTCATGGTCACGGTTCGGCGGGGCGAGCGGCGGGGGCGCGATTCGATCCTCTCCGAGCTGGTCCGCATCCACTACACCCGCAACGATCTCTCATTCGAGCCGGGCACCTTTCGCGTCCGCGGCGATTCGATGGAGATCTTTCCGGCATATGCCGAGCAGGCGGTGCGGATCGAGCTCTGGGGCGATGAGGTGGAGCGCATCAGCAAGATCAACCCGCTCACCGGCCAGACCATCGCCCAGCTCGACCAGATGGCGATCTATCCGGCCAAGCACTTCGTGACTCAGCGGCCCACCATCGAGCGCGCGGTCAAGGTGATCCGCGCGGAGCTGGCCGAGCGGCTGCACCAGCTCAAGTTGGCGGGCAAGCTGCTGGAGGCGCAGCGTCTGGAGTCGCGGACCAACTTCGACATCGAGATGATGCTCGAGGTGGGGACGTGTGCCGGAATCGAGAACTACTCTCGCCCGTTGTCGGGCCGCCGGGAAGGCGAGCGCCCGGCGTGTCTGTTGGACTACTTCCCGCCCGATTATCTCGTGGTCGCGGACGAATCCCACGTGACGCTGCCGCAGCTGGGCGGGATGTACAACGGCGACCGCGCCCGGAAAACCACGCTGGTCGAATATGGCTTCCGGCTTCCCTCGGCGCTCGACAACCGT
>DATHMJ010000084.1:0-7922 GCA_035487215.1 Gemmatimonadales bacterium | reverse complement strand
GGCAACGTCATCGCCATCGATGTCGCGACCAATGCGATCGCGGGCACGGTCGCTGTGGGCCAGCGCCCGTGGGGCATCGCCCTGACGCCGGACGGACGGAAGCTGTACAGCGCCAACGGCCCCTCGAATGACGTCACCCTCGTGGATACGGAAACGCTCAAGGTGATCGCGCGAATACCGGTTGGCCGGGCGCCGTGGGGCGTGGCGATCGCCCCTGCACCGGCGGGCCGCCCGACAACGTGACACGGCCGGCGCCTTGGCGCGGTCTCGGCGCGGCCATCGGCGTGAGCCTGGCCGGCGCCGCGGCGGCCCAAGCCCAGGAGCCTCGCTACAGCGCCGACACGCCGGGCGCGGTTCACGGCTTCGTGATCGAGGCCGACGCCCGGGAAGCCCTGCACGCCCTGTGGCAAGCGAGCTTGGCGGCAGGGGCGGAACGGGTAGCCTGCATCGGAGGGGATCGCGATCACGGAATCGCGACCATCCGGCGGGTCCTACCCTTGGAGACGTCGGCGGCCGACTCCATGGGCGTGTCGGCCGTTGCGTCCATCGAGCGTTGTGGGCCGCCAGAATGGTTCGGAACCGCCCATACGCATATCGCCCACCGCGTCAATCAGCGCCCGTACGCAAGCTTCTCCGGGGCCGATCGAGGTGTCATGCGCCTCTGGCTCAAGCGCTGGGAAGCCGACGGAGTGTTCTGCCTGCTCTACAGTCCGACGGATGCCCATTGTGAAACGGAGGGAGCCTCGGGCACGCTCATCGCCGGCCCCGAGACCGGGACCGTCTACTGAACCGCGCTAGCTCAGCGGCCGACGCGTCAGCCACGACCCCGGCCGCTTGCGCGCGATCACCGCGTCGAGCCCGCACTGCCGCCCCGCCCGACTGAAAAAGAACGCCAGCATCAGCGTGAACAACAGCAGGTGAAAGCCTTGTTGTCCGGACGACATCCACTGGGTGGCGAGTCCGTAGTTGATCACGAGCAAGAGACCGACGAACGAGGCGACGCCCGTAAGGAGTCCCAGGGTGAGGCCGAGGCCCGCGATCGTTTCGCCCCAGGCTGTGAGGTGGGCAAACAGGTTGGAGTGAGTGAGCACCGTTTGCTCGAGGAACTGCTTGTAGAAGGCGATCGGATTCTCGGACGCCTGCTTGGCGACAATCTTCGGCATCGCAGCCAGCCAACGATCCGACACCGTCGGGAACGGCAGGAACCCGCCTGCCAGCACGATCGTCATTTTGGTGACCAGGGCCTTGACGAAATACAGGCCTACGGCCACGCGGAGCACTACCAGCCATTGGGCAGGGTGTGACATGCCTTCGGGTCGATCGGGCATAACGGGGTCCTTGGGTTCAGTCGAGTCCCAGTTCGTGAAAGACGAAGCTCCAGATATCGGTGAGCTCCTCCAGCACCTTCGCGATCGGCTTACCCGCCCCGTGCCCCGCTTTGGCTTCGAGCCGAAGCAGCACGGGGTGCGTCGAACCGGTCGCGGCCTGAAGGCGCGCGGTCATCTTCCGGGCGTGCATGGGATCGACCCGGCTATCGCTTTCGGCCGTGGCGAGCAACACCGCCGGGTAGGGGGCACCATCCCGAACATGATGATACGGAGAATAGGCGCGGAGCCAAGGATACTGCTCCGGGTCGTCCGCGGAACCGTATTCGGGGATCCACAGCCGGGCGATCAGAAACCGATGGTAGCGCAGCATGTCGAGCAGTGGCACCTGGATAACGACGGCGCGGAATAGGTCGGGCCGCTGGGTCAGCACCGCGCCCATCAAGAGCCCGCCGTTCGATCCCCCGGCGATCGCCAGCCGGCTCGGGCGGGTGTAGCCGCTGGCGATCAGCCATTCCGCCGCCGCGGTGAAGTCATCGAACGTGTGCTGTTTGTTCCCAAGCATGCCGTCCTGATGCCAGGTCTCCCCATATTCGCCGCCGCCCCGGAGGTTCGGCACGGCGACGACTCCTCCACGCTCGAGCCAGAGAAACAGGGATCGGGCGAATCCCGGGGCCATGCTGATATTGAACCCGCCGTAGCCGGTGAGGTAGGTGGGGTTCTCTCCGTTCAAGCGAACATCCCGCGCGTGCACCACAAACATCGTGATCGGCGTCGCGTCGCGAGAGGTATACGTCACCTGGCGGACGACGTAGCGCTCGGGATCGACGTCCGCCTCGACTCGGCGCCAGAGCGTCTCGCCCCCATTCGTGAGATCGATTCGGTAGACACTCGGCGGAACGGTATACGACGAGAAACCGTAGAACAGCTCGTCGCCGTCCCACTCGGCGCCAAGACCGAAGAGACTTCCGATGCCGGGCAATGCGTGTTCGACGACGCCCGTCCCATCGAGGCTGGCAAGGCGAAGCCGAGAGGTGGCCCGCTCGAGATACGTGAGGGCCAGGTGCCGCCCCACGATTGCCAGCCCGTCGAGCACGGCCTCCGCCCGCGGGGCGACCAGCTCGCGCGCGGACGCGAGCTCGGGGTGTTCGGGGTCGAGAACGTAGGCCCCGTAGGTCGGCGCGTGAAGATTGGTCCGGAGATAGAGACGCCCGCCGGCCACCTGTCCCTCGAAGAGCGCCGGCAGGTCCTTCGCCACCTCGACAGGCGGCGTTCCCGCTTCCAGGTCCTGGATGTACAGATCGGTCTGGTCGAACGTGCGGGCGACGCCGATGAGAAGCCAGCGTCCGTCGGCCGACAGGCTGACGCTGGGCCAGTACTCCTTGACGCTCGGACGGAACACCAACCGATCCGCGGCCGGGTCCGTGCCCAGCACGTGGAAATAGACGGCTCGGTGGTAGTGCTCCTCGCCGGCGGGGACGTCGCCCGGCGCGGGATAGCGGGTGTAGTAGAACGCAGACCCGTCGGGCACCCATGCGACGTCCGCGGCGCGCGTATGGGGGATTCGCTCCGGCAGCGTCACACCGGTCGCCACATCGACCACGTGGAGCACGCTTTCCTCGCTGCCGTCCTCCGACAAACCGTAAGCCAGGCGCCGGCCATCCTCGCTGGGATGGTACCAGTCGAGGGCCGTCGTGCCGGCCGCGTTCAAGCCATTCGGGTCGATCAGGACTCGGTCGGCACCGTCCGCCCCATCCCGAACGTACAGAATCGGTTGGTTCTGGCGGCCGTCGCGGTACTGGTAGAAATATCGGCCGCGCGCGGGCGCGGGCGCGCTGAGGCTGCCGATCGACAGGAGCGTGTCGAGTCGCGCGCGAACGCGCGGACGCGATGCCACCGTGCTCAGATAGGATTGGGTCAGCGCGTTCTGGGCGGCGGTCCACGCCTCGACTTCCGCGCTATCCCCGTCTTCCAGCCAACGATAGGGATCCGGTACCCACTCGCCGTGCAGTGTGTCACCACTCTCCTCGCGGCGGGTGGGCGGATACGCGGGACGCGCTCGCGCGGCGGTAGACGTCATTCCGCGCCTTTCAATCGCCCAGGCTGATGCCGAGGTCGCGAACGGTCGTGATGATGTCGGAATCGAGCGGCACGTTGCGGGTACGGCCCACGACGTCGGCAAGGGGCACGCGCGTGATCGTTGCCGAGTTGACGCCGACCATGATGCCGAAGCAGCGGTCGGCAATGGCCCGCACCGCGGCCGTGCCGAAGCGCAGCGCCAACAGGCGGTCGTACGTCGTGGGGCTCCCGCCCCGCTGGAGATGGCCAAGCACCAGTGTCCGGACCTCCTTGTCCGTCCGCTCCTGAATGGCCCGGGCCACCTGCCCGCCGATGCCGCCAAGCCGATCGACGGTTCCGGGGCCGCGCCGCTCGAGCAGGACGATGTCGCCGTCGCGCGGCCGGGCGCCTTCGGCCACGACCACGATGCTGAATCGGCGCCCGCTGGCTTCGCGGCTCCGAATCTTGTCGCACACCTTCTCGATGTTGAAGGGGATCTCGGGCAGAAGGATCACGTCCGCGCTGCCCGATACCCCGCTCGACAGCGCGATCCAGCCGGCGTAGCGACCCATTACCTCGACGACCATCACGCGGTCGTGGCTCTCCGCCGTCGAGTGCAGCTTGTCGATCGCGTCGGTGGCGGTGCTCACCGCCGTGTCGAAGCCGAAGGTCCGCTGCGTGCCGCAGACGTCGTTGTCGATCGTCTTGGGGACGCAGACGACCGGGACGCCGCGCCGCCACAGCTCGTAGGCGATGCCGAGGCTGCCGTCGCCGCCGATCGACACGAGCGCATCGAATCCGCTGGCGTGAAACGCGCTCACCAGATCGTCCGACCGGTCCGTTTCCCGCTCCTGCCCGTCCGGGTCACGGGTCACGTAGCAGAACGGATTACCGCGGTTGCTCGTGCCGAGAATCGTGCCACCGAGATGGGTGATGCCGCGGACCTGCTCCGGTCCCAGCGGCACCACGCCGTTGAACGAGAGGAGTCCGTCGTAGCCGCGGAGGATGCCATAGCACTTCCACCCGCGGAGCTCCGCGGAGAGCACCACGGCTCGGATCACGGCATTGAGGCCGGGCGCGTCACCACCGCCGGTCGAAATGGCGATTCGCATGCCGCCGCTCACCCTCTCACAACGGACGTCGCGGCGACTACGTCGCGGCGCCGCCCTCGCGGATGCGCCGCACGACCTGCCCGGGCTCCGCGTGCCTTCCAGTCGCAGCCTTGGAGAAGACCAACTTTCCGTCGGCGGTCACCTCGAACCGCCCGCCCGACGACGGAATCAGCTTCACCTCGCTGCCCGGAAACTCTCGTTTCAGCTCGGCCGCCAGACCGGCGGCCCTTGGCTCGTAGTTTCAAACGACGCAGTACTCGATCGTGACTCGCATCTACCGACCTGCCATCGCGGATGTCGGGTCGAATCGTAGCGGTGGGCCGGGGCACTGGCCAGGGCAACGCCGGGCCGCTTGTCAGCGCACCTTGCCGGACGTATCTATCCATACCATGACTCCCCCTCGGGGCGCGGCCGTCTTCCTGCTGGCCTGCCTGGCCGCCTCGTCCCAACCCGCTGCCGCCCAACGTAGATACCTCGTCGAAGCCGGTGCCGCAGGCTCCGCCATGTCGTTCGACGCCTCGACCGACCTGAACACCGGTCCGGGGGGTCTCATTCGGCTTGGCTTCTGGCTGCCCTTCAGGCTGTCGATCGAGGGCGAAGGATCGCTGGTCAAGCCGAAGACCAGCACGGCGTCCATCGGCGTCGACGTCAAGCAGCTGAGCATCGCCACGCTCTACAATGTGATCGCGGGCGCCAACAATTCAGTGTACTTGAAGGCGGGTATCGGCTCGACGACGTACGGCGGTAGCTGCCCCGCCGTCGCGATTCCTGGATCCGGCCCTTGCGGGACCGCGGGCACATTCATTGGTGGCCTCGGCTTCCGCATCGGGATCGTCCCCACCGTCATGGTTCGCGGCGAGGGCGTGATCAACCGAAACATCAGCGGCGATCTCAAGTTCTCCAATTATGGCGGCAATCTTGGGCTGAGCATCATGCTCGGCAGCAAGAAGACGACGGATAGCGATGGCGACGGAGTGCTCGATAGCGACGACAAGTGCCCCGGCACACCGCACGGCGCCGTCGTCGACAAGAAGGGCTGTCCCATCGACACCGACGGCGACGGGGTCTACGACGGCCTGGATCAGTGTCCGAATACGCCGCACGGGGCCAAGGTTGACTCGGTCGGCTGCCCCATCGATTCCGACAACGATGGCGTGCCCGACGGCATCGATCAGTGCCCGGACACGCCGGTGGGCGCCAAGGTCGACGCGATGGGCTGCCCGATCGATAGCGACGGTGACGGCGTGCCCGACGGTATCGACCGGTGCCCCAACACACCGAGGGGTGCCACCGTCGATGCGCTCGGCTGCCCGAGCGACAGCGATGGCGACGGCGTGCTGGACGGCCTCGATAAGTGCCCCAACACCCCGCCGGGCACACCGGTAGACGCGAATGGGTGTCCGGCAGGCCAGGGCCCGCCCGCGCCGAAGCCGAAGCCGACACCTTCCGCGGCACCACCACCAACGCCGCCGCCCCAACGGGCGCCGCCGCCGGCCGCCAACCAGGCTGCGCCCAGTCCGGCCGAGGTGAAGACCGAGCCACACCCGGACGCCGCGCGTGTATCCAAGTTCGTCCTCCGGGACAATGCGTTTGCCTTCGGGAGCGCCCGCCTGCGGCCGAGCGCCAGCGCGACGCTCGATTCCGTGGCCGCGGCATTGGCTGCGGATCCTTCGCTCCGGTTCGAGGTCGGCGCCCATACCGCCCCGTCTCGCTCCGAAGTGGATAGTCGAGGGTTCGCCTCGCTTCGGATCGAGGCGGTCCGTTCCTACCTGATCGCCAAGGGCGTGCGCCCGCAGCGGCTCGCCCCCAAGGTGTATGGTGCCACGCAACTCCTCACGGCCGATACTACCGCGACCGGCCGTTCCATCAACCGCCGCATCGAGATCGTTCCGCTTCCAGCAGGCCCCTGATTTGCCTCGTAGCGAAGCATCCCCGGTTTTCCGCGGGCACGTAGTGCGCGCCAACTCGCAACACGGTCAGGCGTTGGCGCGGACCACCACTCTCGCTAGCGGTCGGAACCAGGCATGCTTCGTTGGGCTTTCTGCACGGGGGCATTTGCTCTCGCCCTGCAAACCTCTGCACTCGTCGCTCAGCAAAGTCGTGGCTGGGGCGACGAGCTTGGCGCACCACTCCCACCGGTAAATTCGCTGCCGGGCGCGGCGGCCGCACCCAACGCTTGGCCCGCGCCACCGTTGCTCGATCCCCCGAAGCCTTTGCGTGCGATCTACGTGAACGCCTGGGCGTTCGGCGGCCGCCGGTTCGACCAGTTGATCAAGCTCGCCGATACGACCGAGATCAATGCTTTCGTCATCGACGTCAAGGATGACACCGGCTACCTGACGTACCGCTCATCCGTCCCGACCGCGATCGAGATCGGCGCCAGCGACCAGCGGCGGACGCACGATACCGAGCGCCGGCTGCGGACGCTCATCGAGCATGGCATCCACCCCATCGCCCGAATCGTCGTCGCGAAGGATCCGCTCCTTGCCTCCCGGAAACCGGCGTGGTCGATCCAGCAGGCCGGCGGCGGCCTCTGGCACGATCGCCGAGGCTTCGCCTGGGTGGACGCCTTCAATGACTCGGTGTGGATCTATGCGGCACAGCTGGCCCAGGAAGCGGTCCGCATGGGCTTCGCCGAAGTGCAGTACGACTACGTGCGATTCCCCGACGAGTCCGCCGAGCGCATGGCGACCGCGCGCTTCATGGCCCGGGACTCGGGCGTGACCAAACGGCAAGGCGTGACCCACGGCCTTCGGATCTTGCGGGACCGGACGAAGCCGCTCGGCGTCCCGTTCACCATCGACGTGTTCGGACTCACGACGACCGCGAACGGCGACATGGGCATCGGTCAGTACTGGGAAGACTTGGTGACGACCGCCGACGTCGTGTTGCCGATGGTGTACCCAAGCCACTACTACCGCGGAGTCTTCGACGTCCGCTACCCGAACAGCGAACCGTACCACGTCGTCCGGCGGGCACTGGAGGACGGGATCAAGCGGTCGGGACCGCTGGGACGATCAGCGGAAATCCGTCCCTACCTTCAGGCGTTCACGTTGGGCCCGCCGAGATACTCGCCGGTCGAGGTCCGCGCGCAGATGCGCGCCGCCCAAGACCTCGGGATCGAGTCGTGGGTGCTTTGGAACCCCAGGAGCGCCTACGATCCCGGCATCTTCCGGCGCAAGACCTCGGCGCTGAGCTCCGCCGACCGAGAGGGCCCCAAAGCGGCGAATTAGTCATCGGTCGGGTTGGCCTCCCGAGATGACGGGGGCACCCCAAAGCCGGCGAGTAAAACCTGTACAAACAATTGCTAATCAACAACTTACTGCTTACATGCACCTGGGTCCGCAAGTTGCTCCCCCTCCCGATCGCTTGCTCCACCGGACGCTCGCTTGTTCTCTATGCGTCGATCCGTATACTTACGGTTCGG
>DATHMJ010000083.1:0-6724 GCA_035487215.1 Gemmatimonadales bacterium | reverse complement strand
TTGGTGCGGCTGAACTTCTCGACCTCATCTCCCACCAGAAACTGAACGTCCTGCGCCTCGCCCAGCTGCCGGCACAACCGGCCGCCCTCTTCGTCCAACACGTAGCGAAGGAACCACGGACCCCGCATGATCCAGGTCAGCTTCGCCTTCTTGCGAAAGCTCACGCCTTCGGCGAGCTCGTAACCGATGAAGCTGCCACCCATCACCAGCACGCGCTCCGAGGCGTCCGCCTTCTCGATGATCGCGTCCGTGTCGTCGAGCGTTTGAAAGCCCAGGCACGCGGACACCTCGTCGGAACCTGGCCACGGTGGAGGTTTCGGCCGGCCGCCCGTCGCGATCAGCAGCGCGTCGTATGGAAATTCCTGGCCCCGGTTGGTACGCACGACCTTGTTCCGCGGATCGATCTCCGTCGCCCAGGTCTCGAAGTGGATCTCGAGATTGCGATTCGCGTAGTCCTCGACCGTGCGCATCAGCACCTTCTCGCGGCGCACCTGGCCGCGGAGATAACGAGGCAGCGCGACGCGGTTGTACAGGGGATACCTCTCGGCGGCGATCATGACGATCGACGCGTCGGCGTCCGCCTTTCGCAGCTCCTCGGCGGCCGTCTGACCGGCGATGCCGTTTCCGATGACGACGTAACGCCGGCTCACCTAGAGGAGCAATCCGTAGATGAAGGCGCTGTCTTCGTCATTCGCGAGATCGTATCCGGAAGTAGTCATGTCATCGGCGGCGGGGTGGTCGCGAGGCAGCGAGACGCTGACGTAGCCGAGCCCATCCGCGTCGGCCTCGAAACGCAGCGCCATCAGCAGCTCGCGAAGCGCACCGCCGCGTCCCGCGAGAAAGGACACGGCCAGGTTGTTGCCCCACGGTTCCCTCAGCGCAGCGAGCGCACGCCCACCCGGGCCAACCCTGAGCATGCCGATTTTCGCAAGCCGCTCCAGCTCGTCCGCGTCCAGGTCACGCGCGCCGTTGAAGTCGGCAGGGACGCCGTGATAGAGCTCGATGCCAGGGCTCTTCTCGATGGCCGGCCACACCTTCCGGGCCTCACTCGGATCGGGCATACGCGCCGGCTCACCTCCTTCGACGCGAAGCCCGCGCCACCAGCGCACATCGACCAGGCGGCGGAAGCCCATGGACTCGAACAGAGGCACCGCATCGGCATTCCCAGTGCCGAGGCGCATCTCACGGAATCTCTGCTCCCTGGCGTCCGCGATCGCGGAAGCAAGCATTGCGCGGGCGAGCCCCTGGCGGCGATGCGTGCTCGCGACGCGCAAACCTTCGTACCAAACGAGGTTTGGAGCGATCGGCCTGAGACGCTGGACCCCCACCACCACGCCTTCGAGCTCCGCCGCCTGGAAAGCTGCGCCGGCGTCCATGAGCCATTCGTCGAAAACGCGCGGCAGGTAGTCGTGCCCGTCCCAGATGTCGCGCGAGATTTCGACGACTCGCTCGCGGTCGGCGGCCCGCATCGGCCGGAGGGTCAGCTCCGAGGTTGCCAATGCGCGACTCCCGAAAGAACCGTCCCGCCGTCGAAAACCAGCTCGCCATTCTCGCGAGTCAGCAGCTCGTCGAGCATCGCGTGTCCAATCGCCTCGTCCCAGCCGTCTCCCACCAGGGCCCGGGCGTCGACGAGCGCTTCGTCGAGGTTGGCGTACCTGGTGACGCTCTGATATCTGAGGAATTTGACGTCCGGCGCGATCCCCAGCTGGATCAGCAGCATGAAGAGGTCGCTGAAACGTGGCATCGGCGGACTGACATCGCCCTCGAGTCGCTTGCGAATCGCGGCCGCCGGGTGGGGAAGGTCGCTCTCGCGCAGCATGATGAAAACGCGCTCTCGCGCGCTCCTCTCCAACTTGGCGATGAACGGCTCGATGTCGGATACGCCGTAGAGCACGTGGCTGCAAATCACCAGGTCCGCGGGCGCGACCTCGGCGTCCTCCCAGGTGCTGGCGACGATCGTCATGTTCGATGCCGCGGCGATCATCGACCGCATGCCCTCCGACGGCTCGACCGCCGTGACCCATTCCAGGCGTTCGGCTAGCGGTACGGCATGACGTCCGGTCCCCGCGCCGGCGTCGATCAGCGTTTTGACCGGCGAGAGGTATGGATCGATCACCTTGAGGAACTCGTCGGCCCGCGCCTGGGTGGATCGCGCAAAGCTCGGCGCCCGCCGGTTCCAGTAGCCCGGGTCGGGGTGGGTGCCCGCGCGCGTCGCCCTCGCGTCCACGATCCTTTTCCAGTTGTCCACCCAATCCATAGCCGGATCGAAAATACCGGATGCCCTGTTGTGGGCGATTTGTAGGCTGTTTTTAACAAGGCTGGGGAGAAACCGGGGACAACTCGACGGGGGCTTTCCACATGCTGGGGTGCGGTGGCTGTGAGCCACCAGATGTTGGGCTGGGAACCTCCGCGAGCAATAGGATAGGCGCGTGGCTGAATCCGAACTCACCAGCGCCGAATCCCGCGTCCTCGAGCGCTACTTCACCAACCTCGACCGCCCCGTCTTCGCCCTGCGCAACCTGCCTGAGGTCGTCAAGGGCGCCCTGTTCTCGCGCTACTCGCGAACCGAGAAGAGCCTGCGACGCGTGCTCCTGGACGAGTTCATCAACGAGCCAGACTCCGGGTTCGAGGCACTCGCCGGAAACCCGGCCGGCAGCGACGACATGGTGGCCGTGCGCCGGGCCGAGGAGTTCTACGAACGGGTCCTGGTGGGTTACGGGGACGACTCGGTGGCGGAGCTCGCCGGCGCGCACGTCGCCGTCGAGCGCACCTCGACGCTCGCCGCCAAGGCACTCGAAGACAGCCGGATCGGCATCTCCCCGCTCGAGAAGTCGACGCGCTATGTCCGGTTCGATCGCCCGGGCCCCGATGGCCGGTACCTCTTCTACCGTGGGCCGGAGCTGGCCCATCCCGGGTACGAGCCCGGGTCGGATGCGCTGTTCGCCGTCTACAGCAGCATGGTGGAGCCGGTCACCGAGGCGATCCGGACGCGTTATCCGATCGAGCCGGGCGAGACGGACCGGGCGTGGAAGTCGGCGACGCGGGCCAAGGCGCTCGACCTGCTTCGGGGCTTGCTTCCCGCCGGAACGCTGACCAACCTCGGCCTGTTCGGCAACGGCCGGGCGTTCGAGTACCTGATCACCAAGCTGGCGGCCCACGACCTGCCGGAGTGCCGGCGTCTTGCGACTGACCTGCACCACGAGCTCGCGCTGGTCATCCCCGCTTTTGTAAAAAGGGCGCTCGACGATCGGTATGGACGCCCGGCAGCCGAGCGGATGGCGAGAATTCGGGATGCGACGGCGTCCCTCGCCCAGCGCGGGGCGGGCGAATCTGTGATCGGGCCTTTGGTCAAGCTCGTCGAGTTCGACCCGGACGCCGAACGCAAGGTCGTGGCGGCGGCGCTGTTCCCGTACTCGAGCTTGAGCCTTGACGAGCAGACCGGCGACCCGGCACAGGTCCTGGAGGCTCTGCTGGGCGACCGCGCGAATCGCCGCCAGCGCGCGCCCCGGGCGCTGGAGCAAGCGCAGTACACGTTCGAGATCGTCGCCAACTTCGGCGCGTATCGGGACCTGCACCGCCACCGCATGCTCACCCAGGACCGTCAGCTGCTGGGCACCTCACTCGGATACGACCTGCCGCCCGGCCTGGGCGAGCTCGGCATGGCGGACCGCTTCCAGGCCGCAGTCGAAGGCGCCGCCGCCGTGCACCGGACGCTCGAGCGAGACGCCGGCCCGGCGGTGGCCCAGTACATCGTTCCGCTCGCCTTCCGGGTTCGCTGGTACTTCCGGGCGAACCTGCGCGAGGTGTACCACCTGTGCGAGCTGAGGACCACACCCCAAGGGCACCCCGACTACAGGTGGGTGGCGCAGGAGATGTTCCGCCGGGTCGCCGAGGTCCATCCGCGGCTCGCTCGCTACGCCGCGTTCGTCGACCTGGGCCCTGGCGACGAGCTGGAGCGGCGGCGGTCGGAACGACGAATTGACGAAAAACTCAGCGCTCTAGATCATCCCGTGCGATAGTTACGCTCCATCGTCGATCGAAAAGGAAGGAGTGGGTGTCGTGCAGGAAGGAGTGGTGGTTGTGAGCGAAGTTTTGATACCTCGTGGCCCTGAGCGCCGCAATGGCGACAGGCGCGCCTGGGCGGAGCGGCGGTACGCGGAGAGGCGTGACCCGGTGCGAGCCGCGGCCGGCCGGCGCGGCGTCTGGCCGTTCGACCGCCGGATCGCCGAGCGCCGGATGCTCGAGCGCCGCGAGGGCTGGCCTCACCTACAGGCGGAATAACCTCGGCCCGGCCGGCGCTCATCGTCCACGGCGGAGCCGGCCCGGTACCTGAAGCCGAGCTGCCGCTCCGGCAGGCGGCCGTCGAGCGCGCGCGCGACGCCGGCTGGAGCGCGATAGGCGGCGGTGCCCTCGAGGCCGTGCTGGCCGCGGTTCGCCTTATGGAGGACGAGCCTCTCCTCAACGCCGGCATCGGCGCCTGCCTCAACCTCGACGGGGTGGTTGAGCTGGACGCTGGCGTGATGGAGGGAGCGGAGCTGCGGGCGGGCGGCGCGGCGGGGCTCAAGGACGTGCGTCACCCGGTCGACCTTGCTCTCGAAATCATGCGTGACGCCCGGCACGTCATCCTCGCGGGTGAGGGTGCGTCACGCTTTGCGCGTGAGCACGGGATCGAAATGGCGGACCCATCGATCTTCATCACCGATCGCAAGCGCCAGGAGCTGCTGCACGGCGCGGACACGGTGGGCGCGGTGGCGCGTGACGCAGAGGGCCGGCTGGCGGTCGCGGTTTCTACCGGCGGCATTAGCGGCAAGCTGCCCGGGCGGATCGGCGATTCGCCAATTCCCGGCGCCGGCATGTACGCCGACGATCGTTTCGGAGCCGTTTGCGGCACTGGCCAGGGAGAAGCGTTCATCCGGCTTGGGCTGGCCAGGTTGATGGTCGTCGAGCTCCAGCACGGCATGAGCGCGGCGGAGGTCGCGAACGGAGCGGTCAGGCTGCTCCAGGGTTCATTGAGTGCGTCAGGCGGAGTGATCGTGATCGCCCGCGAGGGTGCGCCGGAAGCCGCCTTCAACACCCCCGCGATGCCTTTCGCGATGGCCTACTAGGTTGGATTCGGCCAACACCGGGGAGCTCGTCGCTCTCGCGCTGAAGCGCGCGGGCGTCAGCCACCTGTTCACGCTGAACGGTGGCCATATCTGGCCGATCCTGACCGGCGCAACCGAGCACGGGATCCGGATCATCGACGTTCGGCACGAGCAGTCGGCGGCATTCGCGGCTGAGGGTTGGGCGAAGGTGACTCGACAGGTCGGCGTCGCCGCCGTCACGGCAGGCCCTGGCGTCACCAACGCGGCCACCGCGCTCGCGCAGGCACAATCCGGCGACAGCCCGATGTTCGTAATCGGCGGGCGGGCGCCGGCCGCCCGGTGGGGCATGGGCTCGTTGCAGGAGATGGACCACATCGAGGTGGTGCGCAGCCTCACGAAGAAGGCCGTCACGCTCGAGTCCGCGGAGGAGGCGTACGGACTGGCCGCGGAGTGCATGCGCACCGCGCTGAGCCGGCGCACCGGTCCGACCTTCATGGACGTCCCTCTGGACACTTTCATGTTGGGCGCGGCGGACCTGCCCGAAGCCACCGAGCATCTGACCGCCGATCTCGGGCCACCGCCGGACCCCGACCTGGTCCAGCAAGCCGCTCAGTTGATTCGCGAAGCGGAGCGCCCTGCCGTGATCGCGGGCGGCACGGTGTGGTGGGCGCATGCCGAGGCGGACTTGAAGGACCTGGTCGAGACGGCCCACCTGCCGCTCACGGTCAACGGGATGGCCCGCGGAGCGCTTCCGCGCGGGCATCCGCTTTTCGTACAGCGCGCGCGGGGACCTGCCCTCGGCGAGGCGGACCTCATCGTCGTGATCGGGGCGCTGCTCGATTTCCGGCTCAATTACGGCCAGCCACCTGTTTTCGCCGAGGAGGCCCGCCTTATCTACATCGACGCGGATGCGTACCGCAAGCCACGGGCGGCTGAGGTCGCGATCTATGGGGACGTCAAGGCCGCGCTGGGCGCGCTGGCCGCTGCCGTCAGGGGCACGCCTGAACGCTCTGCGTGGCTCGCGAAGCTTCGCGAAGCCGATGCGGCTTCGCGCCGTCGCGACGAGGCCATGACACGGGCCGACTCTTCGCCGGTGCACCCGGCGCGCCTGATCGCCGAGGTAGACGCCTTCTGCGACGAGGACGCGATCGTTATCGGCGACGGCGGAGATTTCGTGTCGTTCGCGGGGCGGCTCATCGAGCGCGCGAGGCCGGGGCTCTGGATCGACCCCGGACCGTTTGGAGCCCTGGGCTCGGGGCCCGGCTATGCGCTGGCGGCCAAGCTCGCACACCCCGACCGGCAGGTGCTGCTGCTGTCGGGCGACGGGGCGTTCGGCTTCTCGGCGATGGAGTTCGACACCATGGTCCGCCACGACATCCCGGTCGTCTGCGTCGTCGGCAACAACGGCATCTGGGCGCTGGAGAAGCACCCGATGCTCAGCATGCTCGGGGTGAGCGTCGCCGCCGACCTCGGGGACCGGACCCGCTACGACAAGGTGGTCGAGGCGCTTGGCGGTTACGGGGAGATGGTCGACCGGCCCGAGGAGATCAGGCCGGCCCTCGAACGCGCGTTCAAGTCAGGGCTGCCCGCGTGTATAAACGTAATTTGTGACCCATCCGCGGAATATCCGCGATCATCTG
>DATHMJ010000082.1:0-4513 GCA_035487215.1 Gemmatimonadales bacterium | reverse complement strand
GCTACGGGTCTGATAGCGATGTCCCTTCGCCTCGAGGCCGGGTCGCAGGGCGGCGTGGTTGTAGATCTCACCGTTATAGGTGATCCAGACCCTATCATCTTCCCCCGACATGGGCTGCTGGCCGCCCGCGACGTCCACGATGGCCAGGCGGCGGTGGGCGAGACCGACAGGCCCATCGATCCAGAGCCCCTCGCCGTCGGGCCCACGGTGGCGGAGCACGTCGCGCATGCGCTTGAGGCGAGCCTCCTCCACCACGTCGCGCGGGTTGAACCGGACAATCCCTGCGATTCCACACATGGCTCAGCTCACGTCCCGCCGGCGAAGGGAACAGCGCACGGAGCCGGTCACGAATTCTCGCGTCAGCGGATTGGCCAGGGCACGCAATCTCCGGATTAAAACCGTTTCGAACGTCTCGAACCGAAGCGGGCTCCTGGCCACGAGCCGTCGAAATCTACGGATCGTCATCTGGTTGAGGCCACCTTCGACCTCGGCGAATCGGGTAGCGCCGTCCTGCTTGAAGCGAGACCTCCAACGGATGAGCGCCTGCTCGGTGAAGATCAGATGGGCCCACGGGAACACCGAGAACAGATGGCCACCCAGAGGGTGGAACCATGTCGGGCCGAAGCTCAGAAGGACACGGCCACTGGGCTTGACCATCCGGCTCATGGTCCGGAGCACATCCTCCGGGTCGCTGAAGTGCTCGAACCCATCGAGTGACACCACGAAGTCTACCGGCTCGTCGGTCCGGGTGGCGAACTGGCAGCGTTCCGCCACGCCGGCATCCTGTGCCGCCCGACGGGCGGCCTGGAGCGAGTGGTCGAGAATGTCGATGCCGATCACGCGAGCGGCGCCCCGCTGAGCCATCTCGACCGCCTCTTCGCCAACGCCACAGCCGAAGTCGGCGACGACGGCCCCGGCGATCTGGCGCCAGATGCACTCACCGAACAGGACCTCGAGCTTGCTCCGGCCTCGGTACGCGCTGCCGTCGCAATATCCCTTACGGGCAGCACGCTCGCCAAAGTGACGGAGGAGATGGTCCGCCAGCGGCCCGCCGATCAGCCCAGTATGTATCATGGCCTGGAGGAATGCTTCGGGAAGGTGGCCGTCCAGATGGGCTCGAGGCCCTCGTCGAAGGCGAGGCCGCGAAGCCATCCGCCCTCGATGAGCGGTGAGACGGACGGTGGTGCTGCGAGCAGCGTATCAGTGGGAAGCAGCAGGGTCACGATGCGCACCGGCAGGGGAGCGGTGACCGAATAGACGAGCATGGGCGCGGGTTGGTGATCGCCATAGTCGGATGCCACCCAGCCCTGCCTCGGATCGGTCTCGCCCTCGAAGATCGCCGCCTTCAACGCGCTGGTGGAGAATGCATGAAGGAGAAGGCCCTTTTGCATCCCCCGGCCGGCTCGGACCCAGCCACTGGGGTCCAGCGTGAGCGGCATCGGCGCAAACTGGAAGCGCAGACGAACGCGGTGTTCGGCGGCGCCCGTCAAGTCGTCCACGATAACGCAGTATCGCTGCTTCACGAGGAACACCGCTCGCCGATGAACGACCGGATCCTGGAGCCGGCCGTAGGCATGGTGTTCCGCGACTGCCGTATCGAGGCCCGGAGTCGAAGTCCAGCAGATGATCTGGGCTCGAGGGCGGCTCACCCAGCCGAAGGGCCCGCGAGGCACGGCCTGGCCGACTTCGTCGATCTCAATCGTGCTGTGGGCCGCGGTCCCTCGATAGTAGCCGCGCCATCCTTCATCCGCAGTGTAGCGGAAGGTTCCGGGATCGACGATGTAGGGCTGGCCGCGGAACGAGGCCTCGATGGTCAACAGATCGGCGTGTCCATGTCCTCCGCTGACACGGCAGCCCAGCGGCCCGCCGTCGAGGATGACCTGGTCCGCCTCGCTGTCCCAGCCAGTGCGCATGACGGCGTAGCCGCCATCCGGGAGGAGGCGCGAAGCCGCCTGGGCAGGGATGCCGGACGCAACACTGTCAAAGATCTGGCCCCCTTCGGCACCCAGCAGCCACAGTACATCCGGCATCAGCCCGCCGGCCGCCCAGGCGTAGTCGCCGCGTTTCAAGACGGCGGCCGCGGTCGAAAAGACTCCGCTCGCATCTCCCGGTAATCGCGGCTCGAGCGGCAGGAGCCGACCACCGTCGCCGTCCCCTATCTGGGGCAACGAGCCGTTCGGCCGGCGGAGGGCGAGGAGGGCGTCGAGCAGGCTCTCCAGTCGCCGGATCACGCCGCTGGGGATGGGAATCCGATTCCTCGAGGCGAGCATCAGGAAGTGGAGGTAGATCTCGGCCGTGTAGGACTGGTAGCAGGTCGACTGCTCTATGTACACGCCGTCGGGAAGGATTTGGCGATCGGCTTCCCGGATCAGGATCTGGGCCGCCTCTCGCCGCCAGCGTGAGGCGCCGGGCAGGAGCGGGAAGACTGTACCCGCGTAGAAGAGCCCGAGCGCTTCACCGGTGAGGTGCGTGTTGGGCGAGAAGTAGTGGGACAGGTAACGCTCGATCCGCAAGGCATGGCCAGCGATACCCTCGACGAAATCCGCTCGAAGGCGCGGCGTGAGCGCCGCCGACCCTCGGAAAAGCGACAGCGACCAGCACCACGAGATGAGCCGGAAGGCCGCCTCGAGGCTGCTGGTCCAGTTGATCCCCATGCCCGGCGGGTTGGCCTGCCGCCAGTCCCGGATCGTATCCGCGAACACCTCTGCATAGCGCTCGTCGCCCGTGAGGCGATAGGCCTGGCCGAGGCGGACGAGCCATTGATGGCGGCTGAGCTCCCACACGACCTTGCTGTCGCCAACCGTTGCCGCATCGAGGGGATCGAGCAGGGTCCAGTGGAGTAGGGGTGCGCGACGGCGTGCCACCGGATCGAGATGCCAGTCGATCGGATCACCAAACGACAACTGGCGATATCCGAGCAGATCGAACCGCTTCTGGAGCGTGCGGTCCGCTACCGCGACAATCCGCGGGCCACTGTCCGGGCACCGTTCATGGAGGATCCCGGGGACTCGGGGATCGTTAGCCCCGGGGAAGAACCGGCCGGGCATCTCCTCCAGGCACTGGGCGATCACGTCGGCGGGGATAGCGCCTCCCAGAGTGCTCCGGCGGGGCTCGGCCCGGCGATCGAGCCACTTCGAGAGCTCGTGCCGAGCGCGACAGGAGAGCTCGGCAAAGCTCATGCGGACGGGGCGCCGGAGCTTCACCGGACGCTCAACTCGACGCCGCGGGGCGCCGCGGGGGAAGGACCTGCGCGTCGTCGGCGCCCGGGCTCGCCAGCTCGGAGTAGAGCTGCCAGAGGCTCCGGGCCGGCTGGTCTTGAGACGCCGTGCAGGGTGAGGACCCTTCGCGAGGCGCGGCCAGCACCTGCCTGAGCTTGGCGACAAGATCGGACACGTCACCCTTTCGGAAGAGCGTCACTCCCTCGGGCCGGAAGGCCGTGTCGCTGGCGACAACCGGTACACCGAAGGCCAGGGCCTCCCGCACTGTGATCGCGTCACCGTCAACGAAGGTGGACCGGACGACCACGTCAGCCGCGCGGAGGAAGGCCAGGCACCGGTCGTGCGACACCTCGCCCAGGCAGACGGCGCCACGGGCGAGCCCCAGCTCGTCGATGAGCGGGCGCGTTCTGGGGCCCACCTGCCAACCCATCAGGACGACTCCCGCGCCCGGGAGGAGCGCCACGAGCTGCTGGAGCGCGCGGAGAACGACCGCCAGTCCTCGCTCCGGCTCCTGCTCACCACCGGCCACCGCGACTAGGAGCGGGCGGAGCTCTTGGATGAGCAGGCGGTCCGGCGGAGCCAGCTCCGCGGTCCCTGCGACACCGAGGAAGGCGGGAATGATGGTGGTATGGCCACCGGCAATTCCCAGGCGCTGGACCGCGCGAGAGATCTCACTGTTGACGCAGACGATTCGCGCGAATGGCTCGAGGATCCACCTGGCGAATCCACGTCGGGCCATCCCGAATCCGGCGAGGTATCCGGGCAGGAGCCCCGAATGCAGGGTGAGAACGGCGGAAGTTCCCCTCAGCCGCGCGGCAAGGCTCGCTACCAGGATCATCAGCCAACTCTTCCGGCTGTGTCCGTGGGTGTGTAGGTGCAGGATCGAAGCCCGATCGGCCAGGGTGAACAGCTTCCACAGGAGCGCCCCACGTCGAGGGGCATTGTGGTATTCGGGGCTGGGGCGCGCATGCCGGTTGACGTTTAGAATCTCAACCGCCAGACCGTGGTCGCGAAGGAGCTGGGCGAGCTGCTTGACGTGAACGGGCTCGCCAGCGAACGGGGGAGGATAGAAGCCGGCCAGAACTGCGCGGTTGATCTTCATGGCCGCTGCATGGCCTCCCGCGAGGTGGGAGCGCCCTGAACGGTGTTGAGCGCCCGACAATAGAAGCTGTCGATACGCTCGTGCATCCGCTCCATGCCGAAGTCGGCGAGGGCCCGGGCGCGTCCCTGGGCGCCCATCTCGGTGGCCATGGCGGGCGCCTCGATCAGGCTGAGGATGGCCTCGGCGAGGGCCG
>DATHMJ010000081.1:0-2364 GCA_035487215.1 Gemmatimonadales bacterium | reverse complement strand
ACTCGAGCGCCCCTACGAACAGCATCTCGCCCGGCGCTTCGTCCGCGGGATCGCAGGGCGGGAACGACCGCACGCCGTTGGGGACCACGAACACCTTGTGCCGCGCCCCCGGAACGAAGAAGCGGCGATCCTCCTCCTTGCATACCAGGAGCCGCTCGAACCTCGCGGGCAGGAGGGCGCGCTCGTAGAAGTACCCCTTGGCCCATTCGGCGTAGTGGAGTGGCTTGGACAGATACCAGGGCGCCCGGCGGAGTGCGCGGAAGAAGGCCACGCTCTCGATGTCGTCGACGTCCACGATGACCCGCCGAAAGCCCGCCGTCCGGACCATTTCCGCGAGATAGGATCGCTCGACCCACACCCAGTCGAACGAATTCGTCGCCTGGAGGTTGCGGAGGATCGCGAGCAGCTCGGGCGAATACCAGCGACGGGCAAAGCTCGGCACGAGCGACGAAACGAGGGCCTTGAGCCGGTCGGAGAGCGCTGGATGATGCTCCCAGCGGCGGCTCCAGGTGAAGGCGCACGTGATGCGGTGGACCGAGAGCACCCGGTCGAAGCGATGCCAGAGCGGGAACGACTCATCCACCGTCTTCCAGTCTTCGGCCAACACGACGAGGGTCACGCGGTGCCGCTCGCTCAGCCACTGCAGCAGATGGTAGACGCGGAGCGCCGTACCGTTATCGAGCGGCCAAGGAAGCAGTTGCGAGACGAAGAGCAGCTTCACGAGCGCGCCTTCCCCCAAACGCCAGGAGTCCGTGAGTTCCGTCGCCGAGCCGTTCGACGAACGCAGGTCACTGCCGCCCCGCTACTCGCCCGGCTATGTTCGCCGGTGACGTAAACCCGGTATGAGAAGTGAGCCTGCTCGACAAGAGCACCGTGCTGCGTGAGATGCTCCAATCGGGAACGGCCCTCGATGACCAGGGCGTTCCACACGAACTGCACAGTCACATTCCCGCGCGGTTTGCTGAAGCGCTCTACCGCACCGTCATGGCTCGGCGGCCGCCGCTCGTCATCGAGGTCGGAATGGCGATGGGCTGCTCCACGCTCGCGGTTCTCACGGCGCTCGAGGAGATCGGCGAGCAGGGCCGGCTGATTTCGATCGATCCCTACCAGCCGGCCTATAAGAACTGTGGCTTGGCCGCGGTCCGCCGCGCGGGCTTGGCCGCGCGCCATACGCACATCGCGGAACCGGACTTCCTCGCCCTCCCTCGACTGCTCGCCGAGGGCACCCGGGTTGATCTGGCCTACATCGATGGCAACCACACCTTCGACTTTGCCCTGCTCGACTTCTGGTACCTGGACCGCATGAGTCCGGTCGGCGCGGTCGTCGCGTTCAACGATTGCGCGATGCCCGCCGTGCACAAGGTCATCAAATTCCTGCTGACGCATCGGCGCTACGATGAAATCGACGTCGGCCTTGGATCCTCCTACGTCGGCTACACCGGCGTGAGGCGAATCGTCCGGCGGCTTACGCGCGCGAACCCCCAGACGTTCTACCGCAACTTCTCGGACCGCTATTTCGAGAAAAAGGATAACTGGGAGCCAAAGTGGGACTTCTTCGCCGCATTTTAGCGTCCCGCATCACGACGCCAGCACCGCGCCCAGCCGAGCGCTGAGCACCGCATCCCACACAAACCGTTCCAGCACCTGCTCGCGGCCGCTCTCGGCGAGCCGGCGTCTCGCTGCGGCGTCGCCCAAGAGGCGGACGCACGCGTCGGCGAACGCGTCGGCGCCGTCCGCAATTTCCAGCGCGTCGCCACTCCGGAGGTCGAGCCCCTCGACTCCGATCGAGGTGGTCACCAGCGCCTTCTCGTGGACCAGCGCCTCGAGCACCTTGATTCGCGTCCCTCCACCCAACCGCATGGGCACGACCACGAGCGTCGCCCGCCGATAGTAGGGCTCCAGATCCGGGACTGAGCCGGCGACGATGACGTCGGCGCCGTTGTGCAGTCGGCGCACTGCGTCGCCGGGGCGCGCCCCCACGATCGTGAACCGAGCCCCTGGGTGACGGGCCTGGATGCTGGGGAGCACCTCTCTGACGAAGTAGGTCACCGCGTCCTCATTGGGCCAGTACTCCAGCGACCCGACGAACAGCAGCTCACTCGGCGCCTCGTCCGCGGGGTCACACGCGGGAGCGGGGCGCACGCCATTGGGCACGACGAAGATCTTGTGTCGCAGGCCGGGCGCGAACAGTCGGCGGTCTTCCCGCTTGCATACGAGGAGGCGGTGGAATCGGAGCGGGAGCAGCAGCCGCTCGTACAGCCAGCTCTTCGCGCCTTCGAGATACTGCAGGGGCTTGGACAAGTAGGTGGGAGACCGAGCGAGCACGCGGAACAGCACCACACTCTCCAGATCGTCGACGTCCAC
>DATHMJ010000080.1:0-2570 GCA_035487215.1 Gemmatimonadales bacterium | reverse complement strand
GGAAGACCGTGGTCTCACCGTCGGTGCCGATGTGGATGGTCAGCACGAGGCCGGCTGCCTCGATCGCGGCCCACAGCGGCTCCCAGTAGTCGTCGTTGTACAGCGGCTTGCCCGGCGGGGGCACGGTCGGCAGGTACACGGCGTAGAAGCCCTTGTCCTTGGCGCGGTAGGTCTCCGCGACCGCGTCCTGGACGTCGAGCAGCGGGAGCATCGCCGTCGCGATCAGCCGGTCTGGCGCCACGAGCTGGATCTCTTCCATGGCCCAGTCGTTGAGCGCCCTCGAGCCTTCGGCGACGAGTACCCGGTCCTTGATGATGTTGGCCCACATGCCCAGGGAGGGGTACACCACCTCACCCCAGATGCCCTCCTGGTCGAGATCCCGCAGGCGCAGCCTCGTGTTGCCAGAACCCGGCGGGCGAACCGCCAGGGTGTTGATGGTCTCGCCCTTGTACTCGCCGTCCTTGATCGGCTTCGGCAGCGGCCGGACGAAGACCGCGCCGTCGACGAAGACGGTCTCCTTGGTGCCGTCCGGGTCCCTCACCGCGCGCGGCATGCGATCGGCCAGCGCCCTGGGCAGGATCTGCTGGAACAGGTCGGGCGGCTCGAGGAAGTGGGAGTCTCCCGAGTTCGCCCAAATCTTCTTGGCCATATCCGTGTCCTCCGATTGCTCGCATCAGAAATTTTACGATGTAAGAATCATAGAAGTCAAAGGTCTCAATGCAGCGGCCCCGATTCCTCGATCGCGAAGAAGCGGAGCCGCTGCCGAGAGGGGCTCAGCGGCCCAGGAGCACCTTGTCGGGAACGGCACCGCCCGACGCCGCCTGACGGCCGTGCTTCATCAGCAGAGTAAAGGCCAGGGCGACGAGCGAGCCGAGCACGCCAATCCCGATAACCCAGTCGATGCCGTGGTTCGACGGGATGGACACGCCGGTCTTCGGGTCGGTGAAAAACACGTTCTGGTTGTAGACGAGCGTGATCAGCACCGGCACGACGCCGGCGCCCATGTTCTGGGCGAAGGCCAGCATGCTCGCGCCCGCGCTCTGTTCCTCCGCCGACACCGCCTCAACGACGAGGTTGGGCGCTGAAGCGAACTGGCATCCGTAGCCGATGCCGAGGACCGCCGCGAACAGGGCCATCTGCCACGGCTGGGTGTGCCACAAGACCAGGCCAGCCATCGAGATGAGCGCGAGCGCCATCGCAATGATCATCGGCATCCGCGGACCCAAGCGGCCGGCGAAGTAGCCGCCGATCGGACCGAACAAGGTGCCAAGGATGCCGTAGCCCACGGTGATCACCGCGTAGTGCGTGGCCGATGCCCCGAAGCCGTAGTGCAGCCCCGGGATCGCAGGCGTCTCGGCGATCTGCGGCATGACATACGTGAACACCATGACCGGGAACAGGGCGAGGAACGTGATCGTGAACGTCATCGCCATCGCGGGACTGCGCAGCAGTCGCATGCCGAACATCGGCTCGCTGATGCGGTTCTCCACGCCGACGAACGCGACGCCGGACAGGACGCCGAGGACCAGGAAGACAATCGTGCGCCCGGAGCCCCAGCCCCATTGCTCACCCTTGGACAGGGCGACCAGGATCAGGCCCGCGGCGGCGCCAAGCAGCACCACGCCGCCCAGGTCGAAACGACGGCGGACGCGGACGGACGACTCCGGGATCAGGAAGATCACCATCGGGATGACGACGAAGCTGTAGGCCGCGAGGAACCAGAACAGCCCCTTGTAGCCGGGACCGTCCACGAAGGCGCCGGCGATGAACGGCGCCGCGATGGCGCCCGCGCCAAGGCCGGTGCCGAGAAGGCCCATCGCGACCGGCACGAATTTACGGGGCATGAGATCTCTGATCAGGCCGTACGAGATCGTGGCGGCGGTGATCGACAGGCCTTCCATGCCACGGCCCACGATGAACAGCCCGAAGCTGGGCGTGACCGCACACAGGACACTGCCGAGCAATGCGGCGACCATGACCAGCACGGTCACCTTTTTCTTGCCGATCTTGTCCCCGAGCTTGGCGACCAGCGGGGTCAGGCAGGCGGCGGTCAGGACCACGATGGTGGCGCCCCACGCGACTTGCGTGGTGCGGAAATGCGCGGCGATCTCCGGAGTGGCGGGGTAGAAGACCGTCGCGGCCATCGGCCCGCATTCCATGGCGAGCACGAGCGTGGCCAGGATACCGAGGATTTTCGCTGTTGAGGTGTGCCCGGTCAGCCGGCTCGCATCGGGGTCGATGCGAGCCGGCGCCTGCTTTTCCTGCGGAACGAGCAACTCTTCTGCCATGGACCTGAACCCCTCTGTCCCAGTGCCTCGAAAAGGGGGTGACCTGGATCACCTTTGACACGTTGCGGTGACTATACGCCGTAAGAACAGGTGAATTCAAGAGGGCAGATTTTACGAGTCCACCGGGTGCAGGTGTGCCGTGACACCGCCCGCATTCGGCACGTCCTCGGCCGACCACAGTGTGCCGTCCGATGCGCGGACGAGCAGTCGCCCGGGTACGTTCGGATCCCACTGCGCACTCTTGGCGCGGAGCGGCGGGTGCATGAAGTACGAGCCGCTCAC
>DATHMJ010000079.1:0-4589 GCA_035487215.1 Gemmatimonadales bacterium | reverse complement strand
CGCTGCCCTTGTGGATTCCTTTCATCGTCGCGGGCGGGCAGGCGGTGCAGGTGGCGATGGGAGCGAGCGGAAGCTACGACCAGGCCATGGCCTTGCTCGTGGACTTCGACATACTGTTTCTCGTGCTTACGTCGCTCGTGGCGCGGTTCGTCCTGGATGAGTAAGTACGACAGGGCAGCCGTCGCCGCCGCCGCCCTGATGCTTCTAGCGGGCGCCGCGATCTTCCTGTACGCGCCCACCGACGCCCTGCAGGGAACCGTGCAGCGGATCTTCTACCTGCACGTCAGTGCGGCCATCGCCGCCTACGGAAGCTTCGCGGTGGTGCTGGTCGGCGGCTTGATCTACCTGCGCAATGGGAGCCTGGTGGCGGATCGCTTCGCCCGTGCGGGGGCCGTGGTCGGCCTGGTGTTCACCACGGTCACGCTCGTGATGGGAATGCTGTGGGCCAAGCCGATCTGGGGCGCGTTCTGGACGTGGGACGCGCGGCTGACCTCGACCCTTGTGCTCTGGATCATCTACGCCGGCTACCTGCTTGTCCGCCAGCTTGCCGAGCCGGGCCGCCAGGCCGCGCGCTACGCGGCGGTGGTCGGCATTTTCGGTTTCATCGACGTGCCGATCGTGCACTTCAGCGTCACGTGGTGGCAGACCCAACACCCGGGGCCGATCATCGTCAACGACGCGCTCCCGCCTGAGATGCTCGCGACATTCTTCCTCACCATGGCCTGCACGCTGGTCCTGGCCGCGGTGATGGTCGTGATCCGCTACCGGATCGAGACGCTCGCTGATGGAGCGGAGCAGGCGATGGCCGAACGCGTTCAGCTGATCGGTTCGCGCGACCCAGAGGCGGAGCCGGTCAAATGAGCTACCTCGTCATCGCGTACGCATTCGCGGTGCTCGTGCTGGGCGGCTACCTCGCGTGGTCGCTGCGCCGGCTCCGCGAGCTGGAAAAGGGGCCCCGGTCCTAGAGGCGCGGCCGAAAAGGCCGTCGACGGATCTTCGGCGCCCATGCGGCCCATCTCCGGGTTCACCTCCTGCGCTGCTCGCTCACGCATGCACGATGCGCTCGCTCCGCTGCTCGGAGCTTCACCCGGATCTGGGCCACCTGGATCGCCGAATCTCTCGTCGAGGTTTTCGGCCACGCCTCTAGCGCTGATCGCCGGCGGCGGCCCGGCCGGTGACGCGGTCGCCGCCGGCCTTCGCGATGCGGGTTTCGGCGGCGAGATCGTCCTGGTGGGCGCCGAGCCTGAGCCGCCGTACGAACGACCTCATCTTTCCAAGGGCTACCTGATGGGGACGGTGCCCCGCGAGAAGCTGGGACTGAGGCCGGCCGAGCAGTATCGCGAGCTTGGCGTCGAGCTGCTTCTGGGTGAGCGCGTCGCCGACCTTGGCGTGGAGCGGCGCGCAGCCGAGCTCGACTCCGGGAAGCAGGTTTCATGGGACGTGTTGTGCATCGCAACCGGATCGTCCGCCAGGCGCCTGGAGGGATTCGACGACGCGCTCTACCTGCGTGAGCTGCCGGACGCGGATGCGCTTCGTGCCGTGCTCGAGAGCTGCCGGCCGCTGGACGTGATCGGTGCAGGCTTTATCGGCTGCGAGGTGGCGGCGGCGGCCCGCGCCTGCGGCTGCTCGGTCAACGTCTACGAGGCCCTCGCGCAGCCCTTGCTCCGCGTGCTGGGTCCGAGGCTTGGCGACTACCTCGCGGACGTGCACCGCTCGCACGGCGTTGAGATGCATCTCGGCGTCAAAGCGCTGCCGAGGCTGGAGGCGCCGGTCGTGGGCGTGGGGTCGAAGCCGCGCACCGAGCTTGCCGAACTTGCGGGCCTGGATCTGGCCGCAGGCATCGTCGTTGATGAGCTCGGCCGCACATCCGCGACAGGAGTGTTTGCCGCGGGTGACGTGACGCGATTCTGGAGTCCGCTTTACGAGGCGCCGATTCGCGTCGAGCATTTCCAGACCGCGCAGCGGCAAGGCTTTGCGGTCGGCCGTGCGATGGCGGGTGCCGTCGACGCGTACTCGGAGGTGCCGTGGTTCTGGTCCGACCAGTACGAGCTCAACCTGCAGTACGCCGGGGCCGGCCTGCCGTGGGATGAGGTCGTGGTGCGCGGATCTTTCGGCGGGCCGCCGTTTGCTTTGTTCTACCTACAGGCGGGCACGCTCGTGGCGGTCGCCGGCGTCAACGACCACCACACCGTGGCCCGCGCCCGCCGGGTGATGCAGGAGCGAGCTCGCGTCACTCGTGAGCAGCTGGCGGATCCGCGGTTTGATCTTCGCCGAGCGCTTCCCTGAGCTTCGGCGCCAGCCCGGCGACGATCCGCTCGGTCAGGCCCCACACGACGCCCTCCTCGTGCGCCAGGTAGCGGAAGCGCCAGGGATCGTCGGACTCGAGCCAGGCGGTGTCATCGAGCAGACGGTCAAGCGGGATCGCCAGCACCCCGTCGAGCTCGCGCTCGTCATGGACGAACGGAAGGACCGGGTCCGGCAGGTAGGCCACGAAGGGCACCACCGAGAAGTTGGAGACAGAGGCGTAGATCGGCTCCCCGGCGCCGAGCGGGACCAGGCTGCCGACTCCGACGCCGATCTCCTCCTGGACCTCACGCTGAGCCGCCTCCCAGGCGGATTCCCCAGTCTGGACGCCTCCGCCGGGCAGGGCGACCTGCCCGGGGTGGTCCTTCAGGTCGGCGCGCCGCCTCACGAACGGGACCATCCAGGGGCCGCCGGACCGGTAGAGGACGAACACGACGGCGGCCGGCCGGGCGCCCCTTCTGAAGGCGCCCCAGGCATCGATCGGGCGGAACAACTGTTCGAGTCGAGTTACAAAATCGCTCAAATCGCCTCTTTGTGAACTCGCGGGAGCGGGTAAGCTAAGAAAGGTAGCTGAGGATGATCGACCACACGAGCAGCCGAATCGAGCAGCAGGAGACCCTGCTGCGCCGCCAGATGCGGCGAAGGTACGCCTTCCAGCGCATGCTGGAGGCCACCGACCGCGTGCTCTGGCGCCTCGAGGAGATGAACCGGGACGGGGTCAAGACGGTGCCCCAGCCGGTGCGTCGGGAGATCCGCGAGGTGGTCGAGACGATGCCGAACCACGTGCGCGAGCCGCTGCGAGACGGCGGCCAGGTCCAGGACACGCTGGACAGCCTGTTCGAGATCCAGGAGCGCCTCTTCCGCTGGCGCTACCCGGACTGGCAGGACATCGAGCCCGACGGGGACGGAACGGCCGACTTCGACTACGCCAGCTAGGCCCCCCCGCCACTCGTGGCGGTGAGGAACAGGTCGGTCGCGTAGGCGGTCAGGAAGCCGAACAGCAATCCCCACGCGAACACGGGCGGCGAGTTGAGCTTGCGGCCCAGGTTGAAGAGCTCGTTGAGCACGTAGAGCAGAGCTCCGGCCGCAACGGCCAGGAACGCGACTGAGAAGTACGGCGAGCTGGCCAGGTAACCGATCCAGGTCCCGATGAAAGTGGGTCCGCCGCCGATGAGGCCCACCAGTCCGAGGAAGCGCCACGACGCCTGCTTGGTTTCGGTGGTCATCGGCGCCGCGATGCCGAAGCCCTCGGTGATGTTGTGCAGCGCGAAACCGACCGCGAGCACCCCTGTGAACGCGATGGCGCCGACATGAGCCGACTCGCCGATCGCGAGCCCCTCGGACAGGTTGTGCAGCCCGAGCCCGGTGGCGATGGCCAGCGACAGCGACCGCGCGGAGGGATTGGCCGTGCCACTGCGTAGGTGGCTGAAGACGCTGCGGTTGAAGTAGACGAGCCCGAGCAGGCCGGCCCCGATGCCGACTGCGAAGATGATCGCCATGGCGGTGAACGTTCCGCGCTGGCTCTGCTCGAGCGCGGCCGTCACGGGCCCGCCGGCGTGGGCGAGGATGTCCCAGAGCAGGAAGACGAGGATGCCGGTCGCGAACGCGTTCAGGAATCCCTGGACCGACTTCGGCAGGCCTTTCATTCGAGCCACGGGGAGGCCGAGGAAAACGGTTGCCCCGGCGATGGCGCCCAACCCGATGGCGGCCGCTTGGTTCATAGTGAGTTAGTACGTGCGAAAGCCACGATTAGTAAAGTCTAACGAACCCGCCCGCGGCCCCTCGGAGGTGGTCTCCCATTACCTCGAGGCGATTTATTACATCTGGAACGAGGGAGAGGCGGTGCGCAGCGCTCGACTGGCGGACTGGCTGAGCGTGAGCCGGCCGACCGTCACGGTCGCGGTGCGGCGAATGTCGCGCGACGGACTGGTCCGGCTCAACGCGCGCAAGGAGATCGAGCTCACTCCCAGGGGGCGTCGCATGGCGGAGTCGATCGTCCGGCGGCACAGGATCATGGAACGCTGGCTCACCGACGGGCTCGGCCTGGACTGGGTGACCGCGGACGAAGAGGCCGCGCGCCTCGAGCACGCGGTGTCCGACGTCGTGGAAAAGCGCCTCTACGAGGTGCTCGGCCGGCCGGCCACCTGCCCGCACGGCAATCCGATCCCGGGCTACTCGGAGGCGGCCCCCAACGAGCTTCGGCTGACCGATGTCGAGGCGGGCTCGCGGGCGGCGGTGACGCGGGTGTCGGAGGTCGCCGAGCGGGAGGCGCCCCTTCTGCTGGC
>DATHMJ010000078.1:0-2719 GCA_035487215.1 Gemmatimonadales bacterium | reverse complement strand
GAGCAGCACCGTCGTGCAGGTGCTGGACGAGACGAGCCTGGACGTGCTCCTGCAGGCCAAGTGGAGCGCGCTGCGCCAGGCGCTCGGCCGGAACGACGTGGTCGGCGCGGTGTCGCTGTTCGCCGGCGCCTCGCGCGACGCGTATCGGGATCAGCTCGGGGCCCTGGCCGGTGCCGGAGTGCTGGGCCAGGTGGCGAGCGACCTCGGTGGCATCTCCCCGGTGCGGATCCGCAACAAGGCGGCCGAATACGAGCTCCGCGCCGTGCAGCGGGGCGTTCCGTACTCGTTTCACGTGCTCTTCGTCATCGACACGGACGGGGTATGGCGGCTGCGAGTGTTCTGACCTGGAGGGTCCGCGGGTTGGTCGGGCTGGCCGGCGTACTCATCCTCACTCTGATGACGGGCGGCCTCGGCGTGTGGGCGGAGGGTGACGACGTTCCGCTGCGCCGGTCCGCAGGTCCGTATCGAGGCGTCGTGCTGGACGAGCAGACCGGCCGGCCCCTTCCGTCGGCCGCGGTGATCATCCTCTGGCAGCGGTCGGATGACCAGATCCAGGGGCTCCGTCGGCTGGTGAGCGCTCGGGAAGTCTTCACCAATGAGCACGGAGAGTTCGTCCACGACGTGGCGGCCGTCGAGAGCCGCGTTCCACCGGGCACCTTCGCAGGCTTCTGATCTTCCGGCCGGGCTATGCGCCGCTGCCGAGCCAACCGCAGCTCTTCCCGCCCGGCGTGGCGGCCAGCCGCTTCGCGGACGCCGGTGCCGCGGTGAAGCTGACCCCGGTCACCGACCACGAAGACCGCGCCGAGGCGCTGAACGTCTTCATCGTCATGCTCAATGCCTCGCACCTTCTGCGGTCTCCGGATTTGCCAGAGACGTTCGACATGATCCGCTCCGAGCTCGAAAGTCTCGGAGCCCGCCTTCCCAAGCCGGTGACTCCGAGGAGCAGTCCATGACGCGTTGGCTCAGGATCATCGCGCTGTGCCTCTTCTGCCTGGCCGTGGGCCTTCCGGTTTGGGGCCAGCCTCCGGAGGGCTGGGACCGGCACCTGGACGGATACCGAGGGCCGTACCGAGGCCAGGTTGTGGACGCGGACACCAAGGCTCCTCTGGAGGGAGCGGTGGTCGTTGTCTACTGGTCGCGCGATCGGATCTATCCGATGCACTCCGTGAACGAGCCGTACGCGGTGCGGGAGACCGTGACCGACTCCGATGGCCGGTTCGAGCTGAGTGCGAGGGACGTGGAAGAGAAGGCGCCGCGCCGGACGCGCCGGCCGGAGTTCCGCATATTCACACCGGGCTACGGCGCATTTCCCTGGTACCAGCGGACTCCAAGTGGGTTCATCGGCGGGGTTTTCGAGAAGTCGGGCACCACGGTCGAGCTTCCACGTCTTGAGTCGAGGAAGGAGCGCGTCGAAAGTCTCGATAGGGTCGAGCCGCACCGGTTTTCTGAGCGACCATTCCGCGAACTTCCCCGGCTCACCCAAGCCTTCAATGAAGAGCGCGTCGCTCTCGGCTTCGAGCCACTGCCAGATCCGGAGAAACGTCAATGAGCTCAGGTGCATTCGCCGTCGGGGCCGCTCTTGTGGCCATGTTCTTGTCTCCGACCAGCCGCGTGTATGGATACGAGGTGACGACGCACGAGGAGATCAGTGAAGCATCGGTTCTCCGTTCCTCCGTGGATGGTGTCCTCGCCGATTCGCTGTCGCTGAGTGCGGGGTCTAGAACAACGATCGCGGGTCAACCTCTGCTCGCCTGGCTACGGCAGGGTGCCACTCGGGAAGACAGTCTGCTTCGGCTCCTCAATCACTTTCACAATCCTCTAGCGGCCGCGTGGTCGCAAGCCGGTCTGCTGGGAAGCGTCGGCCAATCCGCGATTCTATGGGGCCAGAACACGAACCAGGGATTCCCCGGATGGTCGTGGCAGGACGTCAGACTCCTATATTTTGACGCGCTCACACGCCCATCGAAGGCCGACCGGGAGGTCAGGCTGGGGAGAACCTTCGAGGGATTGGGCCGGCAGATTCATTTGATCCAGGACGCGGCTTCACCGGCACACTCGCGAAACGACCCGCACCTTCTATTCAACTATGAATCATTTATCGACCAGGTTCGAGCGGAGGAGCCGGGCATCTTCGGGGCTTGGCTCGCCGGCTCACCTGATGTGCCCGGTTCTCCCGACGCTGGGTGGCGGACCCTCGACGCCAATCCGTTGGCGCCGATCGCGGTCGCGCATCTGATCGATAGCGATCGCTACCTGGGCAGCAATCCGGGAATTTCCACGACACCCCTCATCGGCCTTGCCGAGTACACCAACGCGAACTTCTTCAGCGAGGATCGAATCTTCACCGAGAACGACATCGACCCACAAGCGAGATTCCCGTATCCCCGGCGCTCCAGTGTGACCGAGCAAGACTTCGATGTGCGGGTCAAGAACGCGACGGTCAAGCGGCGATATGTCGTCAAGATCGGCGATGGAGCTACCGGGTATCGGCTCGCCACGGTAGGGTTCCTCAGGGACTACCATCAGCGTTTCAGCCTAGATTGGACAAGATTCAGGGAGGCGCCGGCCCTGGATGATGTGGTGTACCGGGACTACGCCGAACGGCTGCTCCCGCGAGCCGTCGCATACTCGAGTTCCCTGCTCGACTATTTCTTCCGGGGCCGGATGATCGGGTTCGGGGACGATCTCTCGATGGGCTTCCGCAATTCGGGCAGCGAGC
>DATHMJ010000077.1:0-2863 GCA_035487215.1 Gemmatimonadales bacterium | reverse complement strand
CACGCGCCGCAGGATGAAGGCGCGCATGATGAGCTCGCTCAGCTAGGCGTCGGTCTGCACGAGAGTTCGGACCGCCTCGGGCTCGAGCACCAGCACCTCGCCGTCCGAGCCAGCCCGCATGCGCACCAGGCTCCGCCGCCCCGCGAGCAGACTCGTCTCGCCGGTGAACTGGCCGGGGTCGTGCATGATGATCAGATCTTCGGTGCCGTCGTGCGGGCGGACGATCTGGATGGTGCCCTCAATGATGACGTAGAAGGGGATGGCGTGGTCGCCCTGCTCGACGAGGATGTCGCCCTTCTTGACCCGTCGTCTAGTCCCGTGGCGGGCGATGCGTTCGATCTGGCTCGGCGTGAGCCGCGGGAACATCTGCTCGCGGCGCTGCTCGTAGGGATCGGGGAGGGCGGCCATGGTGCGGATACTGATCCGATCGAGCGGATGAGGCCAGGCTCTGGGGTGCGGGTGGCGGCCGAGGACGGTCCGCGCGCGCCCGAGGTCAGGCGCGACCTATCCCTGGCGCGCCAGCGCAGCGGTCACGATATGCTGCGCCTCGGCGACGATGGCTTCCAGATGAGACTGACTCCTGAAGCTCTCCGCGTAGACCTTGTAGATGTCTTCGGTCCCGGACGGCCGGGCCGCGAACCAGCCGTTGGCCGTCACCACCTTCAAGCCGCCGATCGGTTCTTCGTTCGCGGGGGCGCGGGTCAGCGTGGCCACGATCGGCTCGCCTGCCAGCTGGGTCACCTTGACGGCCTCGGGCGAGAGCTCCTGCAGCACGGCCTTCTGCCCGGGCGTGGCCGGCGCATCGATGCGAGCGTAGTACGATGTCCCGAACTCGGCCGTCAGCGCCTGATAGTGGACGCCCGGATCCTTGCCGGTTCGCGCCGTGATCTCCGCGGCCAGCAGGGCCATGACGAGCCCGTCCTTGTCGGTCGTCCAGACCGTGCCGTCCGTGCGGAGGAAGCTGGCCCCTGCGCTCTCTTCGCCGCCAAAGCAGATCGAGCCGTCGAACAGGCCCCCCGCGAACCACTTGAAGCCCACCGGCATCTCGGCCAGTCGACGGCCGGCATGGTGGACAACCCGGTCAATCATGCTGCTACTGACCAGCGTCTTGCCGACCGCGGCTCGCTTCGGCCACTCGGGGCGGCTCGTGAGCAGGTAGTGGATCGCCACAGCCAGAAAGTGATTGGGATTCATCAGCCCCGCCGACGGGGTGACGATGCCGT
This sequence comes from Gemmatimonadales bacterium, assembly GCA_035487215.1. GTDB lineage: Bacteria > Gemmatimonadota > Gemmatimonadetes > Gemmatimonadales > GWC2-71-9 > DASQPE01. The sequence goes on along the minus strand of DATHMJ010000077.1, from coordinate 1,640 downwards.
GGCGGTCCGCGTCCGGGTCGTTGCCGAACGCCACCTGATACCGATGCCTGAGCTTGACGAGACCGGCCATGGCGTACGGGCTGGAGCAGTCCATCCGGATCTTGCCGTCGTGGTCCAACGGCATGAAGCTGAACGTCGGGTCGATCCTAGGATTCACGACCGTGATATTCAGGCGATGGACCCTCTCGATCGCTTCCCAGTAGTGCACCGCGGCGCCGCCTAGCGGGTCCGCGCCCAGCTTCAAGCCTGCGGCGCGGATGGAGTCCATGTCGACGACGCTGCCGAGGTCCCGGACGTATGGCAGGACGAGGTCCTCTTCATGGGTCGTCGCGGCCTTCACGGCCGCTGCCAAGGGCACACGCTTCACGCCATTGCCGGCCCGAAGAAGCTGGTTGGCGCGGTCCTGGACCCAGCCCGTGACGTCGGTCTCGGCCGGGCCGCCGTTGGGCGGATTGTACTTGAAGCCGCCGTCTTCCGGTGGGTTGTGTGACGGGGTGATGATGATGCCGTCCGCGAGGCGCTCCCTGCGCCCGCGGTTGTGGATCAGGATCGCGTGCGACACCACCGGCGTCGGGGTCACGCCGTCCTCCCGCTGAATGATCGTCTCGACGCCGTTGGCGGCCAGCACCTCCAGGGCGGTGCGCTGGGCCACGGCCGACAGCGCGTGCGTGTCCTTGCCCATGTAAAGCGAGCCGTCGATGCCCCGACTGCGCCGGTAGTCGCAGATGGCCTGGGCGATCGCCAGGATGTGTCCCTCCGTCAGGGTTCCGTCGAACGACGTGCCCCGGTGCCCGCTGGTGCCGAAGCGGACGAGCTGACGGGGGTCGTTCGGGTCGGGCTTGCGCTCGTAGTACTCCCGCTCGAGTTGGGCCACGTCGATCAACATGTGGGCGGGGGCGGGTTTGCCGGCCAGCGGGTGGAGTGCCATGAACGCCCTCCCTTTCACCCGACCACGGAGCGGGTGAGGACCTTCTCCGGCAGCACCTCGATGCTGGTCAAGGTCGTCATGATCGTTCAGCGCTCCTTTCAACGCCTTTCCGTCCGGCCTCGACCGACTTCCAGCTCCATCCGCCATCGCCTGCAAGCTCGAGCACGGCGTCATAGTCGGCGAGGCCGTCGCTGCCGTCCCCGAGGGTCAGGTACGAGATCGATCGCTCCCAGAGCAGGCTGAGGATTCGATCGGCCTCGTCGGACCCGAGGGCCCTCCGCGGTCGCTCCAGGAAGGCGAAGCGAGGGGCGGCGAGGATCACACGGGCTACGGAGAGAAGCTGCTGCTCGCCGAGCGAGAGAACGTCGTCCCAGTCCCGCTCGACGTCCAGGCCGCCCGTGCGCTCCAGCACGGGCTCCAGGCCGAGGACGTGCAGCGAGCTCGCGATCTGCGCGTCCCCGATGACGTCCTCCTGTCCCGTCCGGACGAGCACATCACGGAGCGTTCCGGGGGGAAGGTACGGCCGCTCGGGGAGGAAGAAGATGGCATCGAGTCCGGGCCGGACGATACGTCCGCTTCCGTTCTCCCAGAGTCCGGCGGTCGCCCGGAAGAGCGCCACCTTCGCGGCGTCGTTCGGCCCCTCGATCAGCACCCTCGTTCCGCGCGGGACCGATACGGAGAGCTCCCGGACCAGGACGTGGTTGCTGCCCGG
>DATHMJ010000076.1:0-5936 GCA_035487215.1 Gemmatimonadales bacterium | reverse complement strand
CCGCGCTCGAGGCGGTCCGGGTGGCGGAGGCGAGCGCGTTCGAAGCCGATGTTCTCGCGCTCGCGAAGGCACCGTCTCCCACGATCCGCATAGCCGCGTTCCGCGCGCTGGCGCCACTCCCCGGCAATCGGGCCGAGCTGGCGTTGTTCCGCGCACTGGCTGATCGGGACGAGCGGGTTCAGATCGAGGTGCTCGAGCTGCTCGTCGAGCGCGGAGGCGACCGCACCGGCACGACTCTGGTGGCGCTGCTGTCGGCCAACGACTCGCTCCGGTTCCGCGTGATCCGTGCGCTGGGACGGCTCCGGTCGACCGAGGCGGCGCCGAAGCTCGAGTCGTTGTACGCCGAAGCGGCGTTGCACGAGCGAGTCGAGATCATCCGCGCGCTCACCGCGATCGCGCCCACCGGCGTCGCGGACATCCTGCGCGTGCGGCTTCGGGCTCCGGAGTCCGAGATCCGGCACGTCGCCGCGTTCGGTCTGGCGCAGGTCGCCGGCGCCGAGGACGTCCCCACGCTGGTCGCCATGGCCGGCGACGATGACTGGGCACTCCGCAACGAGGCGGCGCGCGGCCTGGGCCGCTTGGGCCTGCCCGAGAGCCGGTCCACCTTGCTCACCCTGGTGCGCGACGTCGAGCCGGTCGTCGCCCGCACCGCTCGCAGCGCACTTGCCGGCCTCGCGGACGGTCACGGCACGGCTGCGGCATGACGCCGGTCGATGAGGTCGAATGCAAGCTCCTGTCGGACTTGATCCAGGAGCGGTTCGGCCTTTCGTTCGCCGGCGTGCGGCGCGACATCCTCCTGTCGCGGATCCGGCCGCGCCTCATCGCGCTCCGGCTTCCAGCGCTCCTCGACTACTACCACTTCCTGAGCTGTCACCCCGATCGCGAGGCTGAGTTCGACCGTTTGGCGTGCCAGCTGACCAACAACGAGACCTACTTCTTCCGCGAGCCGCATCACTTCGAGATCATCGCGAAGCACATCGTTTCGTCGCTGAGCGACGCCCTGAGAAACCGGCCGCTGCGCGTGCTCTCCGCCGGTTGCTCCTCGGGCGAGGAGCCCTACACGCTGGCGATCGCGCTGCACGAGGCTGGTCTCGAGCTGCGGGGCATCTCCTGGGAGATCGACGCGTGCGACTTGAACCGGGACCGGATCGTCCGGGCCCGCGAGGGTGTCTACGACGGCGGGTCACTCCGGGCGTGTGATGAAGACGCCCTGCGACGGTACTTCCAGCACCTGGGAGGCCGCTTCCGCCTGCGGGACCGCTACCGCCGCGGGGTGCGGTTCTTCGAGGCCAATCTGGCGACCCCCGGCGGAATGATCGGCTTCCCGCCGTACGATGTCATTCTGTGCCGCAACCTTCTGATCTACTTCGACGACGCCGGCTTCGACCGCACCGTGAGACTCTTCGCCCGAGCGCTCGCGCCGTCCGGGTGGCTCCTGCTCGGTCATTCCGAATCCCTGATCGACCGGAGCACGGACTTCGTACCCACTTGGCTCGAGGGCGCAATGATCTATCGCAAGCAGCTGGCGGAGGCGGCGGCATGATCCGCGTGGTGGTCGTCGACGACTCCGCGTTCGCCCGCCGGGCCATCGCCCGGGTGCTGGAGGCGGACCCGGGGATTAAGGTCGTGGGTGAGGCGGCCAACGGCACCGAGGCCCTGGAACGAGTGCCGGCCGCTCGACCCGATGTCGTCACCCTTGACCTGGCGATGCCAGGGATGGACGGGCTGACCGCCCTCCGAGGGCTGATGGCGCGCGATCCCGGGCTTCGGGTGCTCATGCTCTCGGTCCACACGCAAGAAGGCGCGGAAGCCACGCTCGAAGCCCTGGCCGCGGGCGCCGTGGACTTCGTGGACAAGTCGCGCTTCGGCATGATGGAGTTCGAGGGGTTGGGCCGGGAGCTGCGAGAGCGCATCAGGGCACTCGCCGGCGCTCGCGGGGCGGGCGATGGCGCGTCGCGTAACGGCGCCGGCCACGACGGAGGGATCGACCCGCGCGGGGCCATCCCGGGGCGGCAGGCCATCGACCTCTGCGTGCTGGGCGCCTCGACCGGCGGCCCCGCGGCGATCCAGCAGATCCTCGAGGCGCTGCCCGCGGCCTTTCCCATTCCGCTCGCGATCGTGCAGCACATGCCGCCCGGTTTCACCGGGCCGTTCGCGCGGCGCCTCGATCAGCGGTGCCGACTCCGAGTGCGAGAAGCCGAGGATGGTGATCGACTCGAGCCAGGGACGGTCCTCATCGCACCGGCCGGCTATCACATGCGGGTGAACGTGAACCTGGCCGTCACCCTCTCGGCGGACTCGGGCCAGGCGCGTCACGTGCCCAGCGTCGACGTGCTGATGCTGTCCGCGGCGAGGGCGAGGCCGGGACGGATCTTGGGCGTGCTCCTGACCGGCATGGGGGACGATGGAGCGGAGGGGATGGCAATGATCCACGGCCAGGGCGGGATCACCCTCGCGGAGAACGAGGCAACGTCGGTCGTCTACGGGATGCCGCGCGCGGCGTGGGAGCGTGGAGCGGTGACTCGCCAGCTCCCCCTCCCGGCGCTGGCCGAATGGCTCGCCGCGGTTACAGGAGCGTCCCTCGCAGCATCACCAGCGCGACCGTGAAGTAGATGATGAGCCCCGTGACGTCCACCAGCGTCGCGACAAACGGGGCGGAGGCGCTCGCCGGGTCGAACCCGAGCCGCCGGAGCACGAAGGGCAACATCGATCCGGCGAGCGAGCCGAAGAGTACCACGCCTACCAGCGCGGTCCCGACCGTGAGCGCGACCATCGTGTGATTCACGCCGTAGTCGTACCACCCCAGTGCCTGCCATAACAGGATCCGGATCACGCCGATCACCCCAAGAATGCTCCCGAGCGCGAGTCCCGACGGCAGCTCCCGAGCCGCGACCCGCCACCAGTCGGCCAGCCGGACTTCGCGAAGCGCCATCGCCCGGATGATGAGCGACGTCGCCTGCGAGCCCGAGTTGCCGCCCGAGCTGATGATGAGAGGAATGAACAGCGCGAGCACCACGGCCTTGCTGATCTCGGCCTCGAAGTGGCCCATAGCCGTGGCGGTGAGCATCTCACCGAGAAAGAGGGCGCACAACCAACCGGCCCGCTTCTTGACCATGGTGAGGAAGTGGATCCGCATGTAAGGCACGTCGAGCGCCTCCATGCCGCCGAACTTCTGGACGTCTTCGGTCGTCTCCGACACCAGCGCGTCGATGACGTCGTCCACGGTCACGATGCCGAGGACGCGACCGTCATCGTCGAGCACGGGAATCGCGAGCAGATCGTACTTCGAGATGAGCCGGGCCACTTCTTCCTGATCGACGAGCGGACGGACGGTCACCGGCTTCCGCGTCTCGCCGACCTGGAGCACGGGCGTGCCCGGATCCGCCAGCATGATCTCCTTGAGCGACACGATCCGGACGAGTCGCTGGCTCTGGGGGTCGAGCACGTAGATCGCGTAGACGGTTTCTTTGGCCCGACCGACTTCGCGGATGTACGTCTTGACCTGCTCGACGTTCCATCCGGCGGGGACGCCCATGAATTCCGTCGTCATGATGCCGCCCGCGCTCGTGGGCGGATACCTGAGCAACAGACTGAGCGAGTCCCTGGTCGGGGCGCCCAGCACGTGCCGGAGCCGAGTGCGGGCCTCCTCGCTCAGCTCGCGGAACAGCTCGACTTGTTGGTCGGCTGACATCGCCTCGATCAGGGCGACGGCCCGCGCTTGCTCCAGGCCGCCGACGACGTCGGCCCGTCGGGTGAGCTGCGGTTCGTCCAGTACCTGCACCGCGCGATGGAACGGGAGCGCCGCCATCACCCGCGTCGCCGCGTCGATCGGCAGGCCGTTCAACGCCTCGGCGATATCGGCGGGCTGAAAGTCCGCGCAAGCCGACTCGAAGTCCTCCTCGTCGCCGGACAGGAGGTAGAGCAGCTCGGGGGAGGGGGGAGACGCGCTCTTGGTCATAGGGGCGCCCGCGGGCTAAGGCGTGTCGCGCACGCCGTCCTCGATCCACGCGAGGTACGCCGGATCTCCGGCGACGATCGGGACGGCGACGATCTCGGGAACCTGATAGGAATGCTCGGCCCTGATCCGCGCCTCGAGCGCGGGGAGCCTGCCGAGGGTGGTCTTGAGCAGGCACACCCACTCGGTCGCTCGCTCGACCTCCCCTTGCCAGCGATAAACGCTGGTGATGGGGCCGGTGACCTGCGCACACGCCGCGAGTCGGGCTTCGACCAACAGCGTGCCGAGGCGCTCGGCCGCCTCGCGAGAATCAATGGTGGTGGTCACCTGACAGCAGCCGCTCATAGGGTGACCACGAGCTTGGAGGGTTACTTCACGCCGGGCGTGTCCGCGCCGCGCTTGCCGTCGGGAATGGGCACCACGGCCGCCCGCCAACCGCTCTTGAAGCGCACCGTCAGCCGGTGGCCCAGGGTATCGGCAACCACATCAGCCACGTCGGCGAGCCCCTTCGCGTACGAGACGGCCGCGGCGGTCTGCCGCGCGAGGGCTTCGGGTGAATCACCCTGATAGGCCGCCGCGAACTCACGACCGATCGCGACCTGCGCCGCTTGCTCGTGGCCGTACAGCGCGAACTGGTCGGCCGGCACGAGCCCCTTCTGCCGCGTCAGCTTGGGGTAGGCCTCGTAGGTCCGACACGCGGCTGGAGCGACGAGCAGAACCGCAAGGGCGAGGTTCGCAACCCGGAGCATCGTTTACCCTTAGGTGAGTGGCCCGGATAATATACATCGACCCCGCGCGCCGTTTGTTCCCTCCGTCGGCGCAATCCTGGAGGCACTTTGACGTTCCGATCCACCGCGCTGGCCCTAGCGCTGGCGCTCGGCCGCTTAACGGCCGCGCTCCCCCTGTCGGCCCAGACCGCGCTCCCCCTATCGGGCCAGACCGCACTGCCCCTGGCGGCCGGCGCCGAGCGGGACTCCGCGCTCGCGGCACACACGATCCGCTGGTACGAGCCCTTCGCCGTACTCGGTGGCGTCGCCCTCGCCGCGGCGGTGGACGAACCGGTGGCGAATCACTTTCGCGATCATCGGTCACAGACCGGTCAAGATGTGGCGGACGCGTGGGCCAAAGTGGGAACGATCGGCGTCGGCGTCGTCACGGTGGGAGTGTTGGCGGGGGGGCTCATCTCCCACAACGACAAAGTCACGCACGCCGGGCTGCGACTCGCCTTCTCCGCCGCGCTGGCGGGCGGGTTGGCCGAGGGGGTGAAGCTCGGTACGGGCCGGGAGCGGCCGTTCCAGAGTACGAGCGCCTGGGACTTCGATCCGGGCCATTTGGATTCCTCGTTTCCGTCGGGGCACACGACCCTCGCGTTTGCCATGGCGGCGTCCCTGTCGGACGATATCCACCGGACGTGGGCCACGGTCGGACTCTATGGTCTTGCGACAGGCGTGGCGGTTTCTCGGGTCTATCAGCAAGAACACTGGGTCAGCGACGTGTTCGGTGGTGCGGCGCTCGGCATCACATCCGCCAAGCTCGTCAGCGGGCGGTGGCGGATTTTCGGACTGCAGACCCCCCGATTCCTGATCGGCGGCCGGGGTCCGGCCGTTGGCTGGTCGGTGCGCTTCCATGAGTGACCGAAGGGCTCATCGATAGGGCTTCAACCCCGTTGCTTTGAAGGCAGCCCAGACCGGCTTGCCCTCCCGCAGGGCCAGGGCTTCCGCGGCCTGACGAGTCACCTCCGCAACCAGCGGAGGGTCGGTCTGCAGCGCGACGCGGACGCGCTCGCCGAGGGGTGGCTCGGGTGTGACCTCGAGCACGGATCCCCGTAGCGCGTTCTGCGCGCTCCCCTCCGGCTGCTCGGTATGGAGCGTGATCTCCCGCGGATCGAGCGCGACCAGCAGCTCTCCCTCTTCGACGGTTTCGGCCACCACTACGCTGCCCACGTCGGTTTCCAGGCGCGCCAATCCGTCAGCCCCTCGCG
>DATHMJ010000075.1:0-5925 GCA_035487215.1 Gemmatimonadales bacterium | reverse complement strand
CACCCCCGCCGCCCCTACACGCTCGACTACCTCAGCACGATCTTCACCGACTTCATCGAGCTGCACGGCGACCGGCTCTTCCGAGACGATCCGGCGATTGTGGGCGGGTGGGCGCGCCTCGCGGGAATCTCCGTGATGGTCGTCGGCCACCAGAAGGGGCGCGACACCAAGGAAAACTTGAAGCGGAACTTCGGCATGCCTCATCCCGAAGGCTACCGCAAGGCGCTCCGGCTGATGGAAATGGCCTCGAAGTTCACGGCCCCCGTGATCACCTTGATCGACACGCCCGGCGCCTATCCCGGTCTCGGCGCGGAGGAGCGGGGACAGTCGGAGGCCCTCGCGCGCAATATTCTCGAGATGGCCGGCCTGGAAACGCCGATCATCAGCTGCGTCATCGGCGAGGGCGGCTCCGGCGGAGCGCTCGCGCTCGGCGTCGCCGACCGCGTGCTCATGCTCGAGAACTCGGTGTACTCCGTGATCTCGCCCGAAGGGTGCGCCGCGATCCTGTGGAAGGACGCGAGCCAGCGCGAACGCGCGGCGGAGGCGCTCAAGCTCACCGCGGAGGACCTCCTGCGTCTCAAGCTGATCGACGAGATCGTGCCCGAGCCCGTCGGCGGCGCGCACGTGGACCCCGACGCCACCGGTGAGGCGCTGCGGGCCACCTTGATCCGACACGTAACCGAGCTGCGGAAGAGCCGCCCGGAAAAGCTGGTCAAGCGTCGGGCCGAGAAGTACGCCGCGATGGGCGTCTTCACCGAGGCCTGATGCCGCAGACGGTAGAGGTCCGGTTCAAAGGAACCCGCAAAGGGTACTTCGCCTGGGCCGACGATGGCGCACCGCTCAAGCTGCAGGAAGCCGTCATCGTCGAGGTGGAGCGCGGCAAGGACTTCGGCCGGATCACGGCCACCGGCGACGTCGCCAATCGCAAGTGCACGTCCTGCAGCACGAGCTGCTCGATCGGCGACGCGTCAGTCAGCCCCGCCGTCCCCTCCGCCGACGAACCGCTCAAGCCGGTGCTGCGCCGTGCGTCCCCCGACGACATCCGACAGCACAACGAGAGCCGCCGCTCCGAGGAAGACGTCCGCCGCAAGGTCCTCGAGCGGGTGCGCGCGCACACGCTCGACATGAAAGTGAGCGACACGGAGTGGCAGTGGGACCGGAACAAGCTGACGATCTACTTCACCGCGGAGAAGCGGGTCGATTTCCGCGCGCTCGTCCGCGACCTCGCCTCCGTGTTCCGCACCCGCATCGAGCTGCGCCAGATCGGCGTGCGCGACGAAGCCGCTCGCCTCTCGGGCGTGGGGCGCTGCGGGCGGGAGTACTGCTGCTCCACCTGGCTGACTGAGCTGTCCCCGGTCAACCTCGGGCTGGCGAAGGACCAGCATCTCTCGCTCAACCCGTCCCAGATCTCGGGCGGCTGCGGACGGCTGCTCTGCTGCCTCAAGTACGAGCACGAGTTTTACGTAACCGCCCGCAAACGCTTTCCCAAAGAGGGCAAGTCGATCCGCACATCCATGGGTGTGGAAAAGGTCATTGCGGTCGACATCTTCCGCGAGCGTGTGTTCCTGAAGAGCGAAGACCAGGGGTCACGCATCATTCCGCTGGTCCAGCTCCGAGAGGAAGTCGAGCGGCTCGGCGAGATCCTGCCCACGCCGGAGAGCCGCGCCAAGCCGGTGCCCATCCCCGAAGCCACGGAGCTGGCCGAAACACCTTCGACTAACGGCCACGGCAACGGAAATGGGAGCGGCGCCTCCCGCCCCGATGGCGCGCCCCGCCGCCGGCGTCGGCACCGCGGCGGCGGGGGCCGCACCGGCGGCACTCCGGGCACGCCCGGTACCCCGCCCCGTCCCGAGACCTGAGTGGCGAAGTTTTACCTCACGACCGCCATCGACTATTCCAATGGCGAGCCGCACCTCGGTCATGCCCTGGAAAAAGTCGGAGCGGACTGCATCGCCCGGTACCGCCGACTCCGCGGCGATGCGGTGCACTTCCTCATGGGCATGGACGAGAATGCCCAGAAGGTGGCGCAAGCAGCCGAGCAAGCCGGTGTCCCTCCGGAAAAATGGGTGCGCACGCTCGCCGAGCGGTTCGACTCCACCTGGCGGCGGCTGCTCTGTTCCCACGACGATTGGATCCGTACTACCGAGCCGCGGCACCACCGGGCCACGTTCGCGCTGATCGAGCGCATTCGCGAGCGGAATCCGGACGACGTCTTCGTCGGTGTGTACGAGGGCTTGTACTGCACCGGCTGCGAGGAGTTCAAGCAGGAATCGCAGATCGTGGACGGTCACTGCGAGGAGCATCCGAATCTCGAGCTGGTCCGCACCAAAGAGCGGAACTACTTCTTTCGGCTGAGCCGCTATCGCGACACCATCCTCGACCTGATCCGCTCGGGCAAGTTCGCGGTCGAGCCGGCGATCCGGCGCAACGAGGTCCTGAAGGTGCTCGAGGCGGGGCTGCAGGACATCTCCATCTCCCGCCAGCGGCTCGCGTGGGGCATCCCCTTCCCCGGCGATCCCGATCAGACGGTGTACGTCTGGTTCGACGCGCTGATCAACTATCTCTCCGGCACCGGGTTTCCCGAGGCCGGCTTCGAGCGATTGTGGCCCGCCGACCTGCACGTGATCGGCAAGGGCATCACCCGATTCCACTGCATCATCTGGCCGGCGATGCTGCTCAGCGGCGGTGTGGCGCTCCCCCGTGAGGTGTGGGCGCACGGGTACGTCCAGTGGGGCGGCGCCAAGGTCTCCAAGTCAGCGGGCACGGCCGTCAATCTGGACGACGCCATCGCGCGCCACGGACCCGACGCGCTGCGCTACTTCCTGCTTCGAGAGGTCGGCTTCGAGGCGGACGGCAACTTTACCTGGGAGCGATTCGACGAGCGGTACACCGCGGACCTGGCGGACGGCCTCGGGAATCTGGCCTCGCGCTCGTTGGCCATGATCGGCCGCTATCGCGGCGGGACGGTGCCGGCCGGTGGGGAGGCGGCCTCGCTCGAGACGGCGGGGATCGCCACCGTCGATCGGTATGGGGCGGCCATGGACCGCCTGGATCTGCGGGGTGGGGCCGAGGCGCTCTTTGGATTGGTGGGAGAGGCCAATCTGTACGTCCAGCAGACCGCCCCATGGGCCCTCGCCAAGCAGGGGCAGGAGGCGGACCTGGACCAGGTTCTGGGGGCCCTGGCGCGCTGTCTGTACCGCCTGGCCGTCCTGGCAGGGCCCTTCATACCGGGCAAGGCGCAAGCCCTCTGGCAAGCCCTTGGCGCACCCGGGGACCTCGGGGCCGCGCAGTGGGCGTCGCTGGCCAGCCCCCCGGTCCGTGGCATGGCTACCGCGAAGCCTGAGGTGCTCTTCCCCAAGCTACCACCGGCGTGAGAGTTAGGGATCTGGCTGTCAAACCGCTGCGTGTCAAACGGTTAGCCGAACTTAAGGTTGGGTTGACAAGGCCTTCGTCAGGCACGACTTTAGCCTACTTGGGCGGCCGGAATTCTTCCCGTTCCACCGCTCCGAACAGGCCTGTTCCGACGGCCATTCCCGGGGGGTCGCGAGTGGCCTTGGACTTTGTGTGCGCAGGGGTGCGTGTTGATGGCTAAACGCCGCTGGACTGTCGTGCTCGTGCCCCACGGCGCAGAGCCGTCCAAGGTGGTCGAGGTCTCTCGCGGCGTCATCCGGCTTGCCGCGGCGGTCGGCGTGGTGGTCGTGGTCGTCGCCGTGCTGCTTGGGTCCGCCACCGTGTCGCGGCGGGTGGAGCTGTCCCACACGTCCCGACTCGAAGACGAGAATTCGCGGCTGTCCCAGGAGCTGGGTGAGCTGCACAGCCGACTCACCACCCTCTCCGACACCATCGCCCGCATCTCCCAGCGCGACGCCAAAGTCCGACTCCTCGCCAATCTCGATCCGATCAGTCCGCAGGTGCAGGCAGCCGGTATCGGCGGCCCCGCCGCGCCGGCATCACCCGGAAGCCTCGGCACGCCGCTGCTCCGCAAGGCCGCCGACGTGCGGGTGGACGCCAACGCCCTCATCCGCCGCGCCAACCTGCTGGCCGCCTCGTTCAGCGCGGCCGCGGACAGCTTGGCCGCGCACCACGACCGTCTGGCCGCCACACCGTCCATCATGCCGACGCAGGGCTGGTTGTCGAGCGCCTTCGCGGCGATGCGGGAGCACCCCATCCTGCACGTCGCACGGCCGCATGAAGGCATCGACGTGTCGGCCCCGATGGGGACGCCCATCGAGGCGCCGGCGTCGGGCGTCGTGCGCTCCACCGGGTGGGAAGCCGGCTATGGCAACACCATCGAGATCGATCATGGCTTTGGGATCGTGACGAAGTTCGCGCACACGTCGCGGATTCTGGTCCACCAGGGCCAGCACGTGCAGCGGGGCGAGCGCATCGCGCTCGTCGGAAATTCTGGGCTCGCGACCGGCCCACACCTGCACTACGAGGTGCACGTCAATGGCAAGCCGGTCGACCCGCTTCGCTACGTCCTCCCGGACAACGTCGTCAGCGACTGACGCTCCCTGTAGCACCCACTCCTAGAACTTCACTTTCGGCGTTTCCTGCGCGCCGCCCTCGGCCTGGAAATAGGGCCGCGGCTTGCTCAGACCGAACACCCTGGCGGTGAGATTGTAGGGGAAGCGACGGATATACGCATTCAGCTCTCCGACCGCGGCATTGTAGTCGTTGCGCGCCACGGCCACCCGGTTTTCGGTCCCCTCCAGCTGGTCCTGGAGCTGCTTGAAGCTCTCGCTCGACCGCAGCTGAGGATAGTTCTCCGAAATGGCCAGCAGTCGGCCGAGGCCGGCGCTCACTTGATCGTTGGCCGTGGCCATCGCCTGAACGTCGCCCGACTGTATCGCGCCCGAGAGGCGCGCCCGTGCGTTGGCGATCGAGATGAAGACGGTGTCTTCCTGCTTGGTCACGCCTTTGACGGTCTCCACCAGATTGGGGATGAGGTCGGCCCGCCGCTGGAGCTGGGTTTGGATCTGACCCTGCGCTTGATTCACCCGTTCGTCCAGCGATTGAATCGTGTTGTAGCCGCACCCCGCCGTGAGGAGTAGGGCGGCGCCGATGAGCGCCGTAGGTGTCAGCCGAATCCGCTTCATGAGTGCTGGTCTCCGAGGTCGAGTTCATCGGTGAATCGGGCCGTGCGCTCCACGGCCGCGAGATAGCCTTCAAAATCCGGCCCCGTGAGCCGTGCCGCCGGATACCCGCGGCAGGCCAGCACCCGGAGCACGGGTGCGGGGTCGAAGCCGACGAGCGCTCCCGCGTTCTCTATCACGGTCCGCGGGTCCGCGGGAACCGGCCGGCCGACGAGCGAGAGCAGACAGCGCAGGAACACGACGATGGCCGGGATCGTGGTGCCCGCCCACTCGCCCAGCTTCCGCTCGCCCTGCGCCAGGTAGCGTTGCCGCAACCGCAAGACCTTTCCCCGAAACTCCTTCTCGAGCGCGCGACGGAGGTCCCCCGGATCGGCCCGCACCTGCGAGACCAGGTCGGGGCCGCGCAGCACCTGATGGGCCGCCCGCAGGTCGCAGATCTCGATCGGGAAGACGTCGGAGCCGTGGAGCCACTCGTCGCGCGTGAGCACCAGCGGCAGGACCGGCATGGTCCTGCGCCACGCGGCGAATGCGGGCGCCAGGCGGGCGAGCTCCGCCGGATCGGCGCGCTCGACGATCAGCATGAGGTTGATGTCGGAATGGCCGGCGACATAGTCTCCGCGCGCCGCGGAGCCGAAGAGAAGCGCCGTGTACGTGGTGCCGAGCACGGCGTCCACGTTGGCGAGAAACGGATCGACCACGCGCCGGACCGCTTCGAGCATCAGAAACGCCCCCCGGAACCGCCCCCGCTGAAGCCGCCGACGCCACCGAAGCCGCCGAACCCGCCTCCTCCACCTCCACCCCAACCCCCGCCACCGCCCCACCCGCCACC
>DATHMJ010000074.1:0-5754 GCA_035487215.1 Gemmatimonadales bacterium | reverse complement strand
TGGTGCCCGGCAGCTCGCTGACTTCGCCGGTAGCGAGCGTTTGAAGGAAGACGCCGCCTCGGCCCTGCACCAGCTTGGTGAACGCCATGCGCCGGCCGTCGGGCGACCACGCGGGCGAAAGCGACGTCTGCCCGTCGGGCGTCAGCGGGCGCGCGGCGTACCCGTCGCTGTCCATTTGCCAGATCCGGCCGTTCTGCACGAACAGGATGCGTGTCGCCGCGATCCCCGGCGTGCCAGCGGCCCACCGGACGATCTCGTCGGACAGGACGTGCACCGCCAAACGGAAGTTCGCGTCCGACGGCGGCGGCAGCGTGGCGGTCTGCTGGTTGGCGAGAACGGAGCGCGCCACGTCGTGCAACCGCGCCGTGACCTTGCCTCCCTCGTCGAGCAGCTCCACGGCGAAATCGGCGCCGAGCGCCTTGTAGAGGCCGTAATTGATCGGTCCGGCGGCCGATCCGCGACCGGGATCGGAGACCGGGATGATCTTGAACCGGTCGCTGTAGTCGAGGTCTCGCGCCACGATCGCGCGCACCGAATCGATGCCGGAGCCGGGGATCACCACGAGGCCCGGTTGCGCCCCGGGCGTGTAGTTGATGCCGACCCGTACGCCTTCGGGGACGTGGGTCGTATCCTGGGCCGCGGCCGTCCGGGCGAGGACGAGCGCCGCGCACGCGACGAAGCCGGTCGAAAGGAGTCGTCTCATCGAGGTCTAGGCGTAAAGTAGAACGAGACCGGCAACACATCCGCCGGATAGCCGTCCGGCAGGGGGCCGAACGCGCGCGCGTTTCCCGCCGCTTCGATCGCTCCCTGCGCGTCCAGATCGAAGGCGAAGTTGCCCGACGACCGAATGAATTTGATCTCGCGCACCGAGCCGTCCCGCAGGATGAGGAACGCGACCTCCGCTTGGAGACTCGCCGCGCCGGAGGGCCGGTCCCAGCGACGGTAGACCTCCGACACAATGTTCCGCAGGTACTCCGGATACGGAAAGTCGAGACCGGGCGTCTTCACCGTCGCGATGTCCGTCCCGGTGCTGGGCGTTTCGCTTGGGAGCGGCTTCTCCGGCGCCTTGGTCTTGATGGGCGCTTCCTTCTTTTCCGGTTGCGGCGGCTGCTTGGGCACCGGCTTGGGCGGTAACTTGGCGGGCTGCGGCTTGAGTGGCGCCGGCTTGTCCTCCGGTGCCGTCGGAACGGCCTCCGGGGCGGCCTTCTTGAGCGTCGGTTGCGGCTCGGGCGCCGCGATCAGCTCCACCGCGTAGCTCGGTGGACCCGCCTTCGCCTCCGAGTGTGGGGTCACGACGACGAGGGCCACGGCCGCCGCATGGAGCAGCGTCGTTCCGATGAGACCGGCGGGAACGCTCGGCCCCTCTCGCGCCTCCACCCGCATTTTCATCCCTACTGCCCCTCATCGGCCGCCACGAGACCGACGTTGACGATGCCGGCCGTGCGGATCACCGCCAGGACCTTGACGACCTCGCCATAGGGCACCCGGGCGTCCGCCTGGAGGTACACCCCCTCCGGCTTCCGCTGCGCCACCAGCGCCCGGAAGGTCGCGCGGAAGTCGCGGTAGGAGACCGGCGTGTTGTCTACGTAGACCTTGCCGTCTCGGTTGACCGAGACGACCATGCCCTCTTTCGGCTGGAGCGGTCGCGCCTCGGCCCTCGGGAGCTCGACGTCGAGGCCGCCCTGCATGATCGGGGCCGTAATCATGAAGACGATCAGCAGTACCAGCACGACATCGATAAGGGACGTGACGTTGATGTCGGCGTTGAAGCTGAGCTCGCCCCGCTGGCTCCCCAGTCCTCCACCCAGGCTCATCATCAGATCAGCCCCTCTCTGGCCATCGTCCCGATCAGCTCGTTCGCGAAGCCCTCGAGCTCGCCAGCGAAGAGCCGGATCCGGTTGACGAACAGGTTATAGGTGATGACCGCGGGGATGGCGGCGGCGAGACCACCGAAGGTGGCGACGAGCGCCTCGGCCACGCCCGGGGCCACCGCGGCGAGACTGCCGGACCCCTTGGTGGAGATGCCGACGAAGGCATTCATGATACCAACCACCGTCCCGAGCAGGCCCAGAAGGGGGCTCACCGATCCGATGGTGGCGAGCCAGGGGACGTAGTGGCTCAAGAGATCGCGCTCCGCCGCGACCTCCTTCCCCAGGATCATCTTGAGCGCCTCGAGCTGGGTCGCGGTGAGCGAGGTTGCCTGGGTCGGGCGTTCGTCCCGCAGCGCTCCGGGCTTGAGCTCCGAGTAAAACGTGATCGCCTCGCGGAACAGCCGATTGTAAGGCGACGGAGGCTGCTTCATCACCGCGTGGTAGGCCTCCTGCAACCGCGTGGCGCGCTCCATCTCGGAGAAGAAGCGATCGGCCTGGCGGTTGAGCCGGCGGAATTGCCACCACTTGGCGACGATGATGAACCAGGAGATCAACGAGAACACCGCGGTTATCGCGAGGACGACCTTCGTCTCGGGGCTGGCGATCAACACCAGGTCGAGCGACGACCGCGGAATGGGGGATGCGCCCTGCAGCATCAGCGTGCCTCCTCTCGGAACCAGGACACCAGCTCGCCCAGCCCATCCTCGAAGCGATGCTCGGGACGCCAGCTCAGTCGCTGGGCCGCCTTCCGGGTATCGAGCACACTCCGCAGCAGCTCCCCGGGTCTCGGCGGCGCGAACTCCACCGGGACTTTCCGTCCGATCACGCTCATCACACCTTCGGCCACGTCGAGCACGGTGCGCTCGCGGGCGGTGGCGATGTTGAACGCGGTGTCGTCGATGCCGTCGCCGCGCGCCACCTCCACGCTCGCCGCGAGCACGTTCGCGCGCGCGACGTCGCGCACGAACACGTAGTCTCGCGTTTGCCGACCATCGCCGAAGACGGTGAGCGGGCGGCCCGCGAGCACCCGGGACACGAAGATGGATACGACGCCCGCCTCGGATTTGGGATCCTGTCGAGGACCGAAGACGTTCGCATAGCGCAGCGCCACGCCCTCGAAGCCGCTCAGCAATCCCAACGCCCTGAGATAGTGCTCGCCCGCGAGCTTGCTCACGCCATAGGGGGAGACCGGGCGTTTGCCGTCGGTCTCCGGCGTGGGAAAGACGGTGGTCTCGCCGTAGACGACGCCGCCGCTCGACGCGAAGACCACCCGCTTCACACCACCCGCGGCCGCGCCCTCCAGCAGGTTGACGAACCCCACGAGGTTGATCGCGGCATCGTGGGCCGGCTGATCGACCGACACGCGCACGTCGATCTGGGCCGCGTGGTGGTCGAGCACGTCGTAGTGGCCTTCAGCGAGGGTCTTGCGCGCCTCGTCCGATCGGATGTCGGCGCGGACGAACCGCGCGCCCTTGGGAATGTTTCGCTCGTTACCGCGGGAGAGATCGTCCAGGACGGTGACCTCCCAGCCCTGGGCGAGGAAGGCTTCGGCGATGTGCGACCCGATGAACCCCGCCCCACCGGTCACCAGCACTCGTCGGCTCATGCCCGCATGCACTCCCTCTCAGTCTGATCGGCTTTGGGTTCGGCCGCTGCACCCCGCGCTCGAATGGTTCGCAATATAGAAAGCGTTGGCGCAGAAGGAACTGCACGCGCAGACTGGGGTTCCGGAATGCCGGCGGCGCCGGGCCCTGAGGGCGCCGGCGCCGTGGGAGCTGCTGCGATCGGCCGAGGATCAGGAGGGCAGCTTCGCGACCTGGATCGCGTGGGAGCCGCGCGGGATGTTCGGCGAGGCCACACCCAGGACCCGGGTGGTGGCGCTCCGATCGCGCACGTGTACCACCTGCAGCGTTGCCATGACTTCCGCGATCGTGATAGAGCGGTCACTGTGGCGGCCCGGCGTGCGGTGCACCTCGAAAATGTCGCCGGGGGCCACGCCATCGCGCTTGCCCTTGTCGAGGAAGACCACGATGCCGGAGCCCTTCAGCTCATGCCGGCCGGGCCAGCCGATGACGTCGGCCGCGACGCCCTGACTGACCGGGACCGGCTTTACCACGCCGGGATCGGTGAACTTCTCGGCGGGCAGGCTCGACTGGCCCGGAAGGATTTCGCCGTATACCGCCACGACCTCCGCGATGGCCGCGCCTTCCGAGATCTGGACCACCCGCGCCAGCCCGCGCGGCTCGACGACGCGACCGTATCCCTCGAGGCTCGCACGCGCGTTGGCCACGAGCAGGGTATCACCCACCTGGTAGGCGGCGCCGGACGGCGGATCGATCGCGATCTTGGTGTAGAGGCTCGTCGCGCTGCGCGGCTCGCTGGTCGGGATGTCGGAAGGCGTCACCGGCCCGTGCACGAGGCCGAAAGGAAGCGGATCGTCTTCGGTGAGGAAACCCGACGAGTAGAAATCCGCCCTGTGTAGCGGGTGAAGCATGCTGGCCCGATCGGCCACGAGGACTTCGGGGGTAACCAGCCCGCGGGACGGCGGGAACAGATGTCTCGTCGTGTCGGCCAGCTGTTCGGCCGAAGGCTCCGGCTGAGCCGGCGCCTGCTGCTCGGCGGGAACCTCCGCCAGGCCGGGGCGCACCTCGCTGGGCTCGGGCGCCGGCTGCGCCACGGCGGTGGTATCCGCGCCGGCTGCTGGTGTGGGGATCGGAGGAGCCGCCGACGGCGGAGGCGCGACCGCCGCGACGGGCGGCTGCGCTTCGGCCTGCGGCACGGCCGTGGCCTTTTCCGAGGGAGCGATCCGCAGCACTTCGCCCGGATAGATCCAGTGGGGATCTTCCACGACGAGCGTGTTGAGGCGGTAGATGTCGGGCCAGAGGAAAGGATCGCCCAGGTACTGCTTCGCCAGATCCCACAGCGTGTCGCCCGCTTTGACCGTGTGCGTTTCGGGCACCTGCGCGCGGAGCGCGCCGGGAGCCAATGCGAGCAAAACGCCGGTGGCTAAGCTGAGCGGCCAGCGGCCCAGGGATCGAAGCAGCTCACTCCGAGGCGTGCGCGACATCGGTGTCTCCGGCAGCGAGGGCAAACGCATTGACGTCAGGGTCGGGACAAGCGGAATTCGGCCCGCGAGGGCCACCAACCCGGTGGCGAGCAAGATCAACGCCACCTCAAGACACCCCCCATTGCTACCCCTAACAGCCACTCCGACAAGCAGTTACGCTACGGGCGACAGGTCAGGTTCAGCCCGCCGCCCTCGCGTTCAGCGCCGGCTCTTGCAGTTTCGCGCCGGGGCGCGGCTCAGAACGGGAGGTCGTCGTCCTCGGCGTCCAAGGCCTCCGGGAAGTCTTCGACCGATTCCGACTTGGCCTTGGCCCCGGCGGCCGCGGCGACCTTGGCCGGCGCCGAGAAGCTCTCACCCGAATCACCCCCGCGACCGGACAGCAGAATCAGCTCGCGCGCAGTGATTTCGGTGGTGTAGCGCGTTTGGCCTTCGCGATCCTGCCACGAGCGATATTCGATGCTCCCCTCGACGTAGATCTTGTCGCCCTTCTTGCAATACCGCTCGGCGACATCCGCGAGACCCGAGCCCTTGTTGTTCCACAGGACGACCCGGTGCCATTCGGTTTTTTCCTGCTGCTCACCCGCCTGGTTTTTCCAGCGGCGGCTGGTGGCCAGGGACAGCGTGGCGACGCGGGACCCGTTCGCGGTGCTCCGCACTTCGGGATCGGCCCCGAGATTTCCGATCAGAATGACCTTGTTCAAGCTCCGGCTCACACGCACCTCCCTGGTTCCATGGGCCCATCGGATGGTGGACCCCGCCAAAGTATAGGAATCGCAAGTCGTTCAGTCAAGCAAATTTACGCCGTCGTGAGCGTTT
>DATHMJ010000073.1:0-2071 GCA_035487215.1 Gemmatimonadales bacterium | reverse complement strand
TGGCGCTCTGCTCGCATCTCCGATCGGGCCAGTGGTCCAGCGTCCTGCCGCAGACCTTCCTCCATTTGTTCGGCGAGGCGTTCGGCTCCCACGCCATTCCGCTGGTGCAGCCGGAGACGTCCCACAAAGTCGGCCTGGTCGTTCCCGATCGCGAGCCGCTGACCCCGTCGGCCCGGGGCCTGCTCGCCCTCGTGTCCGACCCCGACGTTCTTGCCGGCGTTGCCGACGCGGCTCCCATGGGCGCCGCGCGGGCCGGTTGACGCCCCTCATCGGGCCGGTCTATGAGACGATTGGCGGGCTCAATTTGATGACGGATCGGGCCCCGATCATAATACGGGTTCAGGACTTTGGGCGTTTGAATCCTGGAGGCGCAGTATCATGGCGATGAATTACCCCCGTCTCACCGAGCCGCTGGTTCGCGAGCGCGGCGTTCTCCGCCCCGCGAGCTGGAACGAGGCACTCGACCGGGCCGCCGATGGCTTCCGCCGGACGATCGAGAAGCACGGCGGCGACGCGATCGGCACGTTCAGCTGCTCGAAGGCCAGCAACGAGATGAATTTTCTCGCGCAGAAGCTGGTCCGCGTGGGCTTCCGCTGCCACAACGTCGACAGCTGCAACCGAACGTGACACGCTCCTAGCGTCGTCGGTCTGGCGACGGTGTTCGGTGCGGGTGGGGGCACCAGCTCCTACCGGGAAGTGGAAGAGACGGACGTCATCTTCCTCTGGGGAGCGAACGCCCGGGAAAATCACCCCATCTTCTTCCACCACGTCCTGAAGGCGATTCACCGCGGGGCCAAGCTCTTCGTCGTAGACCCCCGGCGTACGCCGTCCGCGGAGTGGGCCGACCACTGGCTCGGCCTCAACGTCGGGACCGACATCGCGCTCTCGAACGCGATGGCCCGGGAGATCATCCACGCCGGGCTCGCCAACCTGCCGTTCATCAAGCGCGCCACGAGCGATTTCGAGGCGTTCCGGGCCAACGTCGAGTCCTACACGCTGGAGTACGCCGAGCAGGTCACCGGCATCCCGGCGGAAGTCATCCGCGAGGCGGCCCACACCTATGCGCGCGCGGACCGGGCGGAGATCTGCTGGACGCTCGGGATCACCGAGCATCACAACGCGGTGGACAACGTCGTCTCCCTCATCAACCTGGCGCTGCTCACCGGGCACGTCGGCCGCTACGGCTCGGGAGTGAATCCGCTCCGCGGGCAGAACAACGTGCAGGGCGGCGGTGACATGGGCGCGATTCCCAACCGGCTGGTGGGCTTCCAGGACTGGACCAAGGACGCCGACGTGCGCGCCAAGTTCGAGCGCGCCTGGGGCGTGCCGCTCGCCCCGCACTACGGCAAGAACCTCACGGAGATGTTCCACGCGATGGAGCACGGCGAGCTCCGCGCGGTCTACGCCATCGGCGAGAACCCGGCGCAGGCCGAGGCGGACCAGCATCGCGCGGAGCGGCTGTTGACCGGGCTCGACCACCTCGTAGTCCAGGACGTCATGCTCACCCGAACAGCCGAGCTCGCGCACGTGGTGCTGCCGGCGTCGTCGAGCTGGTGCGAGGCCGAGGGCACGGTCACCAACAGCGAGCGGAGGGTACAGCGACTGCGCAAGGCGCTCGATCCCCCCGGCCAGGCCCGCGACGACACCTGGATCATCTGCGAGATCGCCCAGCGGCTCGGTCTCGACTGGGGTCATCCAACGGCGCAAGAGATCTGGAACGAGGTTCGCTCGCTGGCGCCGATCTTCCACGGGATGACCTACGAGCGGCTGGAGCGCGAGGGTGGTCTGCACTGGCCCTGCTACGATGAAAACCATCCGGGCGAGCTGTTCCTCCACAGCCGCCTCTGGAAGGAGCCGATCGAAGGGCCACCGGCGCCGTTCTCGGTGGTCGAGCACGACGGCCCGGTGGAAATGCCGGACGGTGACTACCCGTTCCTGCTCACGACCGGTCGGCGGCTGGACTCCTACAACACGGGCGTGCAGACCGGCGGCTTTACCTCGCCGCTGCGCCGGGGCGAATCGCTCGACATCTCGCCGGAGGACGCGCAGCAGTTGGGCATCCTGGGCGGGG
>DATHMJ010000072.1:0-2049 GCA_035487215.1 Gemmatimonadales bacterium | reverse complement strand
GGTGTAGCCACCGGGACGGTCGGCCATCGCCGGGCCGATCTCGGTGAACAGGTTGTGCACGATGCCCTTGTCCGTGACCACGGTCAGCACCTGACGGCGGGCGTGCATGTCACCGCGCTTCGCGAAGGTGATCAGCTTCTCCGCGTAGGGGCGCAGCCGACGCGCACGGGCCTCGGTCGTGGTGATCTTCCCGTGCTCGAAGAGAGAGGTCGCCAGGTTCGCCAGCATGTGCTTCTGGTGAGCCGGGCTGCCACCCATCCGGGCACCCTTGGTAGGCGTGGGCATTGAAACCCTTTCTATCCCTTGTCGAGACTCCGCGCCCTGGCCGCGCGTTCGATATCAATGGCGTTTTGCCATCGGACGCGCGGCCAGTGAGGGGTTATCCCCGGGCTAATACTGCTCGGTTTCGACGTAGCTCTCATCTTCATCGCCGCTGAACGAGTCCACGGCACTGCTCGGGTCGAACCCGGGCGGGGAGTCCTTCAACGCTAGGCCCATATCCACGAGCTTCTGCTTGACTTCCTCGATCGACTTGGCGCCGAAGTTGCGGATGTCGAGCAGGTCCTGCTCGCTGCGGGCAACGAGTTCGCCCACGGTGTGGATGCCCTCGCGCTTGAGGCAGTTGTAGGACCGGACCGTCAGGTTCAGGTCCTCGATCGGCAGCGCCAGGTCCTGCGCAAGCGCGGCGTCGCTCGGCGACGGGCCGATGTCGATGCCCTCGGCGTCGACATTCAGCTCCCGAGCCAGGCCGAACAGCTCGGTCAGCGTCTTGCCGGCGCTGGCCACCGCGTCGCGCGGACGCATGCACTGCTTGGTCTCGACGTCCAGGATGAGCCGGTCGAAGTCGGTGCGCTGCTCGACTCGGGTGGCCTCGACCTTGTAGGTCACGCGGAGCACCGGCGAGTAGATGGAGTCGACGGGGATCCGGCCGATCTCCTGGCCTGGCTGCTTGTTCTGCGTCGCGGAGACGTAGCCGCGGCCGCGCTCGACCGTGAGCTCCATCTCCAGCTTGCCCTTGCTGTTCAGCGTGGCGATGTGCAGTTCGGGGTTGTGTACCTCGACGCCGGCGGGCGGTGCGATGTCCGCCGCGGTGACCGCGCCAGGGCCCTGCTTGCGCAGGTACATCACGACCGGCTCGTCGTGCTCGGAGGAGACGACCAGCTGCTTCAGGTTGAGGATGATGTCGGTGACATCCTCCTTGACCCCAGGCACCGTGGTGAACTCGTGCAGCACGCCCTCGATGCGGATCGAGGTGACCGCCGCCCCCGGGATGGAGGACAGCAGGGTGCGCCGAATCGAGTTGCCGATCGTGTAGCCGAAGCCCGGCTCGAGCGGCTCGATCGTGAACTTAGACCGGTAGTCACCGATCTGCTCCTCCCCAAGGGAGGGGCGCTGTGCGATGAGCATGGGATTTTCTTTCTGTCAGGAGCGCCCGCTATATGACGCTCACTTGCTCCGGAGGTGCAAGCCCCCGGAAGTGTCGTTCAGCCCCCCGGCAAAACCCGCCGGGGGACATGAACCCCCATGGGGTTACTTCGAGTAGTACTCGACGATCAGCTGTTCCTGGACCTGGGTGTCGATCTGGGTCCTGACCGGGAGCTGGTGGACGAGGATGCGCATCTGGTCGGGCATGACCTCAAGCCACGCCGGGACGGTGCGCTCGCCTGCCTCCGCCCGCGCGATGATCATCGGGGTCAGCTCAAGGGACTTGGCGGTGACCTCGACGACGTCGTTCTCGCTCACGCGGTAGGACGGGATGTCCACCCGGTGACCGTTGACCAGGATGTGCCCGTGCCCGACCAGCTGGCGCGCCATGTCGCGGCTCTTGGCAAACCCGGCGCGGAACACGACGTTGTCGAGACGGCTCTCCAGGATCTGGAGCAGCGACTCGCCCGTCCGCCCGGACTTGCGGGTGGCCTCGACGTAGTAGCCGTGGAACTGCTTCTCGAGCACGCCGTAGATGCGGCGGGCCTTCTGCTTCTCGCGGATCTGCAGCAGGTACTCGCTGTCCTTCTGGCGGATCCGGCCGTGCTCACCCGGCGGGTAGGG
>DATHMJ010000071.1:0-4492 GCA_035487215.1 Gemmatimonadales bacterium | reverse complement strand
CGGACGGTGCCGTCGGGGGGGAGGGTTGCCGCGGCCACGGCGCCCACGAAGAGCTTGGCCGCGCTCGCGGGCACGAATAGCAGCTCCGGGTTGCGTCCGTAGAGCAGGCGGCCCCGGTCATCCACGATGGCGACGCCCCAGAGGAACCGATTCAACGGGGCCGTGTCCAGTCGGCGATCCAACAGGCGGCCGAGCGGAGTCTGTGCCGAGAGCGACGCAGGGACGACCGCTGGAAACCCCGAGAGCACGAGCGTCGCACCGACCGCGGCGAAGCAACCAGCGAGCCGCGCACGCCGATCGCGCTTCCCGCGGGAGCTACTCGTACGCCACCCGCGGATCCGCCTTCGCGTAGAGGAGATCGACGGCGAGGTTCACCAGGACGAAGACGAGACTGAGGAACAGAATGCTGCCCTGCACCGCGGGGAGGTCGCGCTTCTCGATCGCGGTCAGCACGTATCGGCCGACGCCGGGCCACGAAAAGATGGTCTCGGTGAGAATGGAGCCGGTCAGATAGCTGCCGAAATCGAGGGCCAGCACCGTGATCACCGGCAAGAGCGCGTTGCGGAGGCCATGCCGCAAGACGACCGACATCTCGCTGACCCCCTTGGCGCGTACGGTGCGGACGAAATCGCTCTGCAGCACCTCTTGCATCGCCGCGCGGGTCATGCGGGAGAGGAACGCGACCGACCGCATACCCAGCGTGAGGGCGGGCAATATGAGGTACGCGAGTCCTCCGTACCCCGATGGCGGGAGCCAGCGGAGCATCACCGCGAACACCAGGATCAGCAGCAAGCCGACCCAGTACACGGGGAACGACACGCCCAAATAGGCGGCGAGGGCGCTCGCGCGATCCACCCAGCCGCGAGGTCGCCACGCGCCATACGCGCCGATGGAGACGCCGACCAGCGTCGCGAAGAGCATGGCCGCGCCCGCGAGCCGCAGGGTGGCGGGGAAGCGCTCGAGCAGGTCGCCGAGGATGGGGCGACGCGTGATATACGAAGTTCCGAGATCGCCCCGAAGCACTCCACCGACGTAATGCACGAATTGCTTCGGCAGCGGGTCGTCGAGATGCAGCTCGGCCCGGAGCCGCGCGAGTGTTTCCGGATCGGCGCGCTCTCCCACCATGGCCTGGACCGGGTCGCCGGGAGCCACGTACAGGAGCAGGAAGGTGACCAGAAGGACGCCGAGCAGGGTGGGGATGAGGAGGAGCGCGCGACCGGCGAGGACCCGCGTCACTGCTTCCGCCTCACGTCGGTCCAGCGCTGGCCGGTGAAGATCGCCGGAATGCGCCAGCCGGTCAGCTCGGGACGCACGGCCCAGAGATCGACGGGGAACCACAGGAAGATCCATGGGGCGAGGTCGAAGACCTTGCCGTCGATCGTCCGGGCAAGGCGGGTCTTCTCCGCGTCGTCTTGGGTGGCGCGCATCCGGAGGATAAGACTGTCGAGTCCCGGATCGGCCAGGAAGGCGTAGTTGCCGCCCGCTCCCTTGTTCTTCGAGTGGAACAGCGGATAGGTGAAGTTCTCCGCGTCGGGATAGTCCGCGTACCAATCGGACAGGAACAGGTCGGCCTCGCCGTTGCGCGCGGCGGCGCGCGCGCTCGCGGCGTCGCGCTCGACGATCTCGACCGTGACGCCGATCTGTCCCAGGCTCTGTTGGATGGCTTGCGCGATCCGGGCGTACTCGGGCAGGTGCGATCGCCACAACTGCAGCGAAAACCCTTTGGCGTACCCCGCCTCCGCCAGCAGCTGCCGCGCCTTCGCCACATCGAACGCATAGGGGGTCCGTGCCGAGTCGTAGCCCGCGATGCCGGGTGGGATGGCGCCCGCGGCGCGAATGCCGCGGCCGACCATGATGTTGCCAAGCAGCGTGCCGACGTCCACGGCGTGATTGAGGGCTTGGCGCACGCGGGGGTCCTTGAGCGGACCGCGGGTCGTGTTGATCGCGATGAAGAGGTCGCGGAGCGCGGGCCGCCGGTCCAACTCCGCGCGATGTTGCTCTTCCCACCGGCGCGTCTCGCTGAACGGTACCTCCACCACGCTCAAGTTTCCGGCCTCGTATTCCGCCGCGCGGGTGAGCGGTTCGGGAATGATCCGGATCCGGAGCGTGTCCATGTGCGGCGGGCCGTCCCAGTACCGCGGGTTCCGCGCGAGGACGATCTGGTCATCGTGCGACCACGAGATGAAGCGCCATGGACCGCTGCCGGTGGGATGCTGGTCGAAGTCCGAGGGAACGGAGGCGGGAAGGATCGCGGCCACCGGCATGGCGAGCAGCTTCGGGAAAATGTTGAGCGGCTCCTCGAGCGCCAACACGACGGTCGAGTCGTCGGCCACGCGGATCCCCTCGACCGCATCGACCTGGCCCGCCGAGTAGGCGCGAGCCCCGCGAATGGGGAACAGCGGCCAGCCCCGGCCGCCGGTCGACCCGGGGGCCAGCGCCCGGAGGAACGAGGCCCGCACGTCGCGAGCGGTGATCAGGCGGCCGTCATGGAACGCGGGGCCCTTCCGGAGGTGGAACGTGTAGGTCGTGCCCGCGCGATCGGTCTCCCACGCATGCGCGAGTCCGGGTACCAGGCTGCCGTCGACGTCGAACCGCGTCAAATTGTCGAACAGGAGCGCTGCCAGCTCGCCGGTCGGCACGTCGGTGGAGAGCGCCGGATCGAGCGAGCGGGGATCGGAGCCGAAGTAATAGTCGAGCGTCGAGGCAGACGAACGACCCGCGCCGCCGCACGCGGAGAGGGCAAGAACCAGCAGGAGCGGCGGCCGGCAGAGACCCATTGGCGTTGACTTGCGAGCGTAAGGCCGTCAAACTAAGGAGCTTAGAGCATCGCGTCAATCGCCGGCCGGAGGTTCCGGGGCCGGTTCCTCCTTCCCCCCGGAGCGCGTAATTCCGAATCGCTGCGACCGCCGCGCCCCGCCCGGCCTCGGATTTCCCGGAACCGGGCTTTTCGCTCTGACGCTGGCGCTCGCAGCGCTTCGCCCCGCGGCTGCGCAGGAGCAACCGAGAATCGTGCGGCAGCTGCGGTTCGAAGGCAACGCGTCCATCCAGAGCAGCACGCTCGCCGCGGCGATCGGCACGACCAAGTCGAGCTGGTTCGCGACCTTTCCGCTGATCCGGTGGATCGGGTTGGGGGAGAAGCGCTACTTCGATGAGACGGAGTTTCGCCGCGACGTGCTTCGTCTCGCGGTGCTCTACAAGCGGAGCGGCTTCCCCGACGTGGCGGTGGACACGGCGGTGCGGCGAACCGACCGCGATGCCTACGTCACGTTCCGGATCAAGGAAGGCCGTCCCGTCATCGTGACCACTCTGGCGATCAACGGGCTCGATTCGATCCCCGAGGGTCCGAGACAGCGGCTATTGCTGGATCTGGCGCTGCGCACCGGCGACGTGTTCAATCGCTACCTCATGCAGACGACGGCCGACACCCTGGCCACCCGGCTCAAGAATCGCGGCTTCCCCGAAGCCGCGGTGTACGCCGGCTTCGTCAGCAATCACGACCAATACACGGCCGACGTCACCCTCGACGTTTCTCCCGGAAAGCGCGCGCGGATCGGCGCGATTCGGGTGGACGGCGTCAAGCGCCTGGACTCCTCGGTGGTGAGCGCTCTCCTCGTGTCGCGTCCGGGCCGGCCCTTCTCGCGCGACGAGCTGTTCCAGAGTCAACGGAACCTCTACAAGAGCGATCTGGTCCGGTCGGCGACCGTCGAGATCGACTCCGCGAACTACACGCCCGGAGACTCGGTCCCGCTCCTGGTGCGGGTGGGCGAGAGCCCGCCGTTTCGGGTGCGCGCCGGTGTCGGCTACGCCACGACCGAGTGCTTCCGCACCCAGGCCGACTGGACGATCCGCAACTTTCTAGGCCAGGGCCGCCTGCTCGACCTCTCGGGCAACGTGTCGCGGATCGGCGTGGGACGCCCGTTCGACTTCGGCTTCGACAAGAATATCTGCAGCGTCTCCCGCGAAGACTCGATCGGGTCCTCCCGCTTCAACTACCAGCTCGCGGCGACCGTGCGTCGCCCGGCGTTTCTGTCGTCCAACAACACGCTGAGCCTGTCCGCGTTCGCCGAGCGACGGTCCGAGTTCAAGGTGTACGTCCGCACCGACATCGGCACCACGGTCGAGCTGCTGCACGAAACGCCGCGGCGGCAGTATCCCGTCTCGCTCGGCTACACGATCTCGTACGGCCGCACCGAGGCCACGCCGGCGAGTTTCTGCGCGTTCTTCAACGCGTGCACGCCCGACGTGATCGACCAGCTCCAGCAACGCCGACTGCTGGCGGCGCTCACCGGCCGCATTACCCGACCACGCGCGAACAGTCCGATCGATCCGACGCGAGGCTCCAACGCGACCCTGGAAGTGACCTACGCGTCCAAGCTCATCGGCTCGTCGGCGTTCCAGCAATTCACTCGCGTGCTGGCGGACGTCGCCTGGTACCGGCCCCTCGGCGGCAGCGTCGTGCTCAGTTGGCGGCTTCGCGGGGGACTCATCTTTT
>DATHMJ010000070.1:0-2033 GCA_035487215.1 Gemmatimonadales bacterium | reverse complement strand
ACACCGGCGGCACCGAGATCTCGGGCGGCATCCTCTGCGGCAATGTGATCACCCACCTGCGACCCACCGCTTTCGCCGGCCCGATTCCAGGTATCGCCGCCGACGTGCTCGATTCCGAGGGGCGGTCCGTGCGCGGCGAGGTCGGAGAGCTCGCGATCCGCAACCCGTGGCCGGGCATGACGCGCGGCTTCTGGGGCGACCGGCAGCGCTACCTCGACACCTACTGGAGCCGCTTCGACGGTGTGTGGGTGCACGGCGATTGGGCGTACGCCGACCCCGAGGACGACCTCTGGTACGTGCTGGGCCGCTCCGACGACACCATCAAGGTCGCGGGCAAGCGCCTCGGTCCCGCTGAGGTCGAGTCGGTGCTCGTTGGCCACCCCTGGGTCGCGGAGGCGGCGGCGATCGGCGTGCCGGACGAGCTGAAGGGAGAGGCGCTCGTGTGCTTCGTGATCCTGCGGCCGGGGCGAACCGCCTCGGACCAGCTGGCGATCGAGCTCCAGGACCTGGTCGCCGGCGCGCTCGGAAAGCCGCTCCGGCCGAAGGCTGTGCACTTCGTCGGCGACCTGCCCCGCACGCGCAACGCCAAGATCCTCCGGCGAGTCGTGCGGTCGGTCTACACGGGCGCCGACCCGGGCGACCTGTCGTCGCTCGAGAACCCCAGCGCGCTCGCCGCGATCGGCGCGACCCGCGGCTAGAGAGACACGGCCGGAAGCCTCGGCGAGAGATTCGGTGTCCAGGTGGTCCGGCCGCTAGGCGCGGCCGAGCACCGGAGCGCGCGCATCGGTAGATGCGTAAGCGAGGAGCGGAGGCCGCAACCTTCCTGCGGGGTCCCCGCGCCGCAGGCGTGGGGCCGCTGGGCGCCGAAGATCCGTCGAGGATTTCCGGCCGGGTCTCTAGAAGCTGAGTACCTTATCGGCCTCCATCGTCAGCCGCACAAGGTCAGGCGGTGTGATGAAGCTGGCGTTCGGTGTGAGCATCGTCGGCAAGACCCCACGGGCCTCAGCGCAGCCTTTTCAAACATAGAAGTGGATGTTGTGCTCGAGACACTTGTCGAGGAGCTCGCGAAGCGGCGGCAGGCCAAGGCCGAACACGTTGGCGATGACGTCAGGCTTGACGAGCTCCGCGGCGTCGCCGGCGAGCGCGATCGCGACCTCCGTACCGGCGGGCTTCGCGCCGTTGACCGCGATATGAAACGCGATGCTCGCGCGGGTGGGATCTTCGGGTCCGGCCGCGGTGACGATCAGAAGCCCCGACACGGCCTCAAGTATGGGCAGTCCACGACGCGTGTGCCGGCATGAGGCTCACCCGCGCAGACTGGGTGCACCTCCTGCTGCTGTGGTTGGGCGGGATCGACCTCAGGCTGACCATGCTCGCCGTGCCGCCCCTCATTCCGCTCATCCATCGCGAGCTGCACCTGGACGAGAAGGCCGTCGGAGCTCTCGTCTCGCTGCCGGTGCTGCTGCTCGCCATCGCCGCGGTGCCGGGCTCGCTGCTCATCGCCAAGCTCGGCGTGCGCCGCGCGCTGATGCTCGGACTCGGCTTCGTGGCGGTGTTCGGCGCGGTACGCGGCCTTGGGCCCAGCACGCCGGTCCTTTTCACAGCGACGTTTCTGATGGGGGTCGGGGTGGCGGTCAGCCAGCCCGCTTTTCCATCGCTGGTACGCGACTGGTTCCCGCGGCGGATCGCGATCGCCACCGCCGTCTACAGCAACGGCATCCTGATCGGCGAAACCCTGCCGAACGCGCTGACGACACCGGCCGGCGTCCTGCCCCTGGCCCACGGGGACTGGCGTTGGGCACTTGCTCTGTGGTCGCTCGTCGTCGTTTTCTCCGGCATTGCCATCGCGCTGGTCGCACCGGCGCGAAGATCGGCGCTCGCCGCACCGTCACGTTGGTGGCCGAGCTGGCGCGAAGGCCAGGCCGTACGCATCGGGCTCATCATGGGCATGGCCTCGACGGTCTACTTCGGCACGAACGCTTACGTTCCCGACTATCTCGACCAGACCGCCCGGCACCAGCTGATCACGCCCA
>DATHMJ010000069.1:0-3949 GCA_035487215.1 Gemmatimonadales bacterium | reverse complement strand
CCTTCGCGGCGGTCGGTGCCTTCGCGGCGGTCGGTGCCTTGGCGGCCGGAGCCATTGCCTTGGCCGCGGCCGGTGCCTTCGGAGTCGGTCTCGCGGCAGGGGCCTTGCCCTCGCCTGCGGTCGCATTCGGTGCCGCCTTCGTGGCGGTCGCGACCGGCTTTTCATCCGGTGCAACGTCTTCGCCGGAGTCGGCGATGGTCTCCGCCGCGGGAGTGGCGCTGGCATCGGCGGGGTGGTCGTGCTCGTCGTCGGCTGAATGGGCGTGAGGAGCCTCGTCGGCCGGCCGTTCGATACCGAGCGCGGCGAGCGGTGTCTTCGGCACCTCGAGGACCTGGACCGAACCACCCGCCGCTTCGATCTTGGCGATCGCGGTCTTGCTGAACGCGTCGGCGACGACGAAGAGCGCTGTCTCGATCTCGCCCTGGCCCAGGATCTTGAGCGGCTTGTCGAGCGTCCGGACGACCCCGACGGCCCGGAGGATCTCCTGGTTCACCGTGATCGGCGCGGCCTTGGCCTTGGCCGAGCCGTCCTTCCTGGCACCCGGAAGCTCACCCGGCTCCAGCGAGCCGAGTTCGACGAGCGCGGCGATGCGGCCGAGGTTCACGATCTCGTACTCGGTCTTGAAGATGTTCTTGAAACCGCGCAACTTCGGGATGCGCATGTGGAGCGGCGTCTGGCCGCCCTCGAACCACGGCGGGATGGAACCACCGGCGCGGGCCTTCTGGCCCTTGGTGCCGCGTCCGGCGGTCTTGCCGCCGCCCGCCGCGATGCCGCGTCCGACGCGGGTGCGCTTCTTGTGCGAGCCGGGGGCCGGCCGCAGGTCGTGGAGTTTCATGCCTTCTCCTCGGGCGCGGCGTTCTCGGGAACCTCCACGAACGACACCATGAACTGCACCTGGCGGACCATGCCGCGGGTGGCCGGATTGTCGGGGATCTCCACGGTGTCGCCGATCCGGTGCAGGCCGAGTGCCCGCACGGTCGCCCGGTTGCGGGCGATCTGGCTGATCGTGCTCTTGGTCTGGGTGACGCGCAGCTTACCTGCCACCGGCCGCCTCCCCCGCCACCTCGGGCCTCGGCTGGCCCGGGATGATGCTGTGGAGCTTGACCCCGCGCCGGGCGCTCAGCTCCTCGGCGGAATGGAGGCTGCGCAGCGCCTCGATGGTCGCCCGGGTCACGTTGACCGGATTGGTGGAGCCGTGGATCTTGGCCAGGATGTCGCGGATCCCGGCGGCCTCCACGACCGCGCGGACGGAGCCACCGGCGATGACGCCGGTGCCCTGGGAGGCCGGCCTGAGGAGGACCTTGCTCGCCGAGAACTCGTGGTGGACCTCGTGAGGGATCGTCGTGCCCACCATCGGGATCCGGATGAGGTTCTTCTTGGCGTCCTCGACGCCCTTGCGGATCGCCTCGGGCACCTCGCCCGCCTTGCCCAGCCCCGCGCCGACATGGCCGGCGCCATCGCCGACGACGACGATCGCGCTGAAGCTGAACCGCCGGCCGCCCTTGACGACCTTGGCGACACGGTTGATCTGGACGACGCGCTCTTCGAGCGTCAGCTTGTTGGGGTCGATCCTGGGCACGTGTTGAGCTCCTTAGGCGATCAGAAGTCGAGGCCGGCTTCGCGAGCGGCCTCGGCGAGCGACTTGATCCGCCCGTGATAGCGGAACCCGGCCCGGTCGAACACGACACGCTCCACGCCGGCGGTCCTGGCCCGCTCGGCGACGAGGCGGCCGACGACCTTCGCCTCCTCGACCTTGGTCTGCTTGGAGCCGCGAAGCTCCTTCTCGACCGTCGAGGCGGCGGCGAGCGTCCGGCCGGACGCATCGTCGATGACCTGTGCGTAGATGTGGTTCAGGCTGCGGAACACGGCCAGGCGCGGCCGGTCGCTCGTGCCGGTCAGCGTGAGCCGGATCGAGTCGTGGCGTTTCTGGCGCGCCGTGCCGCGGTTGGCGACGGACGTCATCGGGATCGTTCCTTCGTCATCGGTTCCGTCACTACTTCTTGCCGCCGATCTTGCCGGCCTTGCCGGCCTTGCGGCGGATCACCTCGCCGGCGTACTTGACGCCCTTGCCCTTGTACGGCTCCGGCTTGCGGGTGGCCCGGACCTGGGCAGCGATCTGGCCGACCAGTTCCTTGTCGATGCCGAGGACCGCGACCCGGGTCGGGTTCTCCAGCTCGAACGTGATGCCCGCGGGTGGGTCGATCTCGATCGGGTGGCTGTAACCCAGGTTGAGCTGCAGCTTGTCGCCGATCTTCTGGGCGCGATAGCCGACGCCCGTGATCTCGAGGCCCTTGCGATACCCGGTGGAGACGCCGGTGACCATGTTGGCGACGAGCGTCCGGGTCAGGCCGTGGAGCTGCTTGTGGGTCTTCTGCTCGGTGGGCCGGGTGACGACCAGCGTGCCGTCCTCCTGGGACACCGTCATGTCCGGATGCAGGTCACGGTGCAGGGTGCCACGCGGACCCTTCACGGTGATCGAACGGCCGTCGATGGCGACGTCGACCCCGGCCGGGACCGGGATGGGCAGGCGACCGATACGGGACATGTGCCAGCCCTACCAGACGTAGGCCAGGACTTCACCACCGAGCTCGGCCTTGCGGGCCTGAGCGCCGGTCATGATCCCCTGGCTCGTGCTGATGATGACGATGCCGAGCCCGCCGAGCACGCGCGGGATATCCGTCTTGCGGGCGTACACCCGGAGACCGGGCTTGCTGATCCGCTTGAGACCGGACACCACGGGTGCCTTGCCGTCGACGTACTTGAGGGTGAGGTGAAGCGTGAGGGCGGGGCCCATCTGCTCCTCGCGGACGTCCGCGATGAAGCCCTCGTCCTTGAGGATGCGGGCGATCTCGCGCTTGGTACGCGAGGCCGGCACGATCACCTCGGTGTGGCGGGCGCGTGAGGCGTTCCGCACGCGCGTGAGCATGTCCGCGATCGGATCGGAGATGTTCATCGGTGTCCTACCAGCTCGACTTCGTCACGCCCGGCAGCTCGCCCAGGAGCGCACGCTCCCGGAAGCAGATGCGGCAGAGCGCGAACCGGCGCATGAAGGCACGCGGTCGTCCGCACACGGTGCAGCGGTGATACGCCTGCACCGGATGCTTCGGTGTCCGCTTCGCCTTTGCGATCAGAGATTTCTTGGCCATCGGTCTCCCTCCCCGCGCCTAGCCGGCGAAGGGCATGCCGAGGAGTTCGAGCAAGCGCTTCGATTCCTCGTCGGACTTCGCCGTCGTCACGATGCTGATCTCCAGCCCGCGGAGACGGTCCACCTTGTCGTAGTCGATCTCGGGGAACGCGAGCTGTTCGCGGAACCCGAGTGAGTAGTTGCCCCGGCCGTCGAACGACTTGGCCGGGATGCCCCGGAAGTCGCGGATCCGTGGCAGGGCCAGCGCGGTGAGACGGTCGAGGAAGTCCCACATCCGTTCACCGCGCAGCGTCACCTTGGCCCCGACCGAGTTGCCGGTCCGGAGGCGGAACTGGGCGATCGACCGCTTGGCCTTCGTCACGATCGGCTTCTGGCCGGTGATCGCGCTGAGGTCGCCGGTCGCGGCATCGATCGCCTTGGCGTTGGTAAGCGCCTCGCCGAGCCCGCTGTTGACCACGATCTTGGACAGTCGTGGGACCTCCATCGGGTTGCCATATTCGAATTGCTTCGTGAGCGCCGGCACGACTTCCTTGGTGTAGCGCTGCTGGAGGCGGTGAGTCACGACTTGGCCTCCAGTATCTGGCCGCAATGGGTGCAGGCCCGTGCGCGCTTGCCGGTGTCGAGGAGCGCATGCGAGATACGCGTCGGCCGGTCGCAATTAGGGCACACGACCATCACCCGGCTCAGCGGGATGGGCTGCGCGATCTCGAGGATGCCGCCCTGCTGCATCTTCGGCACCCGATCGTTGGTGCCCTGGCTCTGGCGCGGCTTCGTGTGCCGCTTGGCGATGTTGAGCCCGGCCAC
>DATHMJ010000068.1:0-3129 GCA_035487215.1 Gemmatimonadales bacterium | reverse complement strand
GGGCAGCTCGTGCAGCCGACGCTCGAGAAACCGTTGCTCCGGCTCCTGCCGCGTCAGCGCGAGCGCTCGTGCGTAGGACGCTCGGGCGTCGTCCGTTCGCCCCAGGCGCCGGCAGAGCTCCGCCCGCGCCGAGTGCGCCAGGTAGTAGTCGGTGAGGTCGCCGCGTTCGAGGAGGGCGTCGATGAGCGCCAAGCCCGCCGACGGGCCATCGCGCATGGCCACGGCGACGGCACGGTTCAGCTCGATCACCGGCGACGGATCCGCCAGGATCAGCACGTCGTACAGCGCCACGATCCGGGCCCAATCGGTCGCCTGGGGTGTGGGTGCCCCCGCGTGCACGGCGGCGATCGCGGCCTGAATCGTGTACGGACCGAGCCGGCCCGAGGCCAGCGCTCGCGCCACGAGCGCGGATCCCTCCGCGATGTGATCCTGATTCCAGCGCGAGCGGTCCTGATCGTCCAGGAGGATCAGGTCGCCGTCGGGCGAGGTCCTCGCGGCGCGCCGGGACTCGTGCAGCAGCATCAACGCCAGCAACCCGATGACTTCCGGCTCCGGGAGCAGCGCGAGCAACAGGCGACCGAGTCGAATCGCCTCGCCCGACAGGTCGGCCCGCGTGTGCGACGCGCCGGACGTTGCGGAGTATCCCTCGTTGAACACCAGGTAGACCACCTGGAGCACGGTATCCAGCCGCTCCGGCAGCTCGGCTCTCGAGGGCACCTGATACGGAATCTTGGCGCTGCGGATCTTCGACTTGGCGCGAACGATCCGCTGCGCGATGGTCGGCGGCGCGGTGAGGAAGGCCCGAGCGATTTCCTCGGTCGTGAGGCCGCAGACCTCCCGGAGCGTGAGGGCGACGCGGGCCTCGGGGGGCAGAGCGGGGTGACAGCAGGTGAAGATGAGCCGCAGGTCGTCATCGGCCAGGTGCTCGTCCACCAATCCGGTCGCGGGCTGGTCGGGCTCGAGCGTGCCGGCGATCGTTGCCGAGGCGGCGTCGAACCGCGCGCGGCGGCGCACTGTGTCGATGCCCTTGAAGCGGCCAACGGACACGAGCCAGGCCCGAGGGTTGGCCGGCACGCCGTCACGCGCCCATTGCTCCAGCGCCGACGTAAACGCCTCCTGCATCGCCTCCTCGGCCAGATCGAAGTCGCCCAGGAGGCGGATCAGCGTGGCGAGCACCCGACGCGAATCGGCGCGGTAGACCGCCTCCACCGTGTCGCGAAGCCGGTCGGTCGCGTTCTCGCCGGTCACCGCTCGATCAGGCGGCGGGTCGCCGCTCGCAGAATGCCTTCACCGAGTCCATGTCGCCTTCCAATGCCTTTTGCAGCACGCCGCGGATGAAAAAGGTGACCATCAGTTTGGGAAGGAGGCCGCGTGCCACCGCGTCCATCGTCAAGGTGAGTTGGGTTCCTCCTCGGTCCGGCCGGACGGTGAAGACGCTGTCCCAAACCACGCTGTGACTGTCGGCCACCATGCGCACGTGGTCGTTCTTCACCCACTCCGTAACCTCCAGCTCGGTGGTGGCCTGTTTACCCCCCATGTCCCGGGTTTCCCGAAACTTGGCACCGACGCCGGAGCGGATGTCCGACAGGTACTCCACCTTGACGATGTGGGGAATGGCGCGGGAAAACTGACCGATGTCGGCGACGGTAGAGAACACCACGTCCACCGGCGCGCCGATGGTGCGTGACACAACCCAACGAGACACGTTACCTCCTGTGCGTGGCGAGACTACTTCGTCGGCACCTCGCCGTCGGCCGCCACCTGATCGAGGTGGTGGACGGCGGCCTGCACCCCGCCCTTCGGGCTCGCGGCCGCGTGCAGGGCCTCGACGATGTGCCGAGCCAGTGATTGGAGCTGCGCCGCCTCGAGGGCGGGCTGACCCGGCTGGACGGGGATCAGCCGGGTGAGACTTGCCGCGACCTTCTCGACGAAATGCTCATCCACGATGGCGTGCCACCTGGCCACGAATTCGCGAGTGTCGAGCGACGCCTTGGGCGTGTCTTCCATATGCTCCTCCGATCCGAGACGAACGTACTCCCCGCAAACCTACCGCGCGAGCCGCCGGCCGCGATGCACCACCACGGGGGAGCCCTCCGCCAGGAACGCGGAGCGCGGCGCCCCCTGTAAGTAACTGGCGAATGCCGGTCCGTAGACCGACCCCACGTCGCAGTCGAATGCTGCCGCTGCCGCCGGCCAGATCCGCCACGGCGGGTGCTCCACCCGATACTCCTTGGTCCCCCCATCCCGCTGAGCCGTGTAGCCCCAATGGTGCTCGGTGATGAACGCGCCTTCGGATCCCGCGACCGCCTGCGCAGGTTTCCCGGTCACCCTGACCTCCAGTCGGTGCCATCGGCCGCCGGACGCCCAGGAGTACGCCGCGCTGCCTGGGAATCCCTCGACGATGCGGTCGATGGCGAGGTCATGGCGCATCGGAACCGCCGAGTACGGTTCGTTGTAACACCATCGAGCCACCAGCGCGATCGCGCGACGCGGCACCAGCTCCCGCACGAAGACCACCCCACGGCGCCATTGGCCGTCATCCGCCCGGCGCCGCACGTAGAACCGCAAATTGATCTCGTCGAAGTCGCGATGCCCCGGCACAACCACGCCGAGGACCCGGGTATCGAGGAAGCGAAAGCCCACCATGCTCACGAGCGTCGCTCCCTCGAACTGATCCAGCTCGGTGCCGGCGGGGATCCTGTCGCGAAGCAGCTCTGGTTGGACTTCGTAGTTCAGCATGGCCAGAAAGCGCCAGCTCGCGGTGACGAACGGACGGGCCGGGGGCATGGAATGCGCGTCAGGACGATCCACCCGCGACTTCCCATAGCTCGATCGGGTTACCCTCCGCATCGTACAGGCGGGCAAAGCGTCCGTTCGGATACGCGGGATCGATATCGACTTTGACTCCGGCGTCCCGGAGCTGCGCCACGATCGCGTTCAGATCTCTCACGCGGAAGTTCACGGGGCGAAGGCGGTTGGACCCTCCGCCTGGTGCCAGGGTTGCTCGTCGTAGCTCGTGGGCGTGACGGCGACGCCCAGGTGCGTGGCGTACCACTGCGCCAGGCTGGCCGGATCCCGTGCCCGAAAGAACAACCCGCCGATGCCGAGGACCATTTCCATATCATATCT
>DATHMJ010000067.1:0-5942 GCA_035487215.1 Gemmatimonadales bacterium | reverse complement strand
CCGTGTTCTCCGTGTTCTCCGTGTTCTCCGTGGTGAACGCTCCTTGCGAATGGGCCGCGTGAGATGACCCAAGAGACGGTCACAGTCACGATTGAAGGAACCCGCGTCGCGGTGCCCAAGGGCACCACGATCATCGAGGCCGCCAAGCAGGCCGGCGTCCTCGTGCCCCACTATTGCTACCATCCGTCGCTCCCGTCGCCCGCGGTCTGCCGCATGTGCCTGGTGGAGGTCGAGAAGCAACCCAAGCTCGCGCCGGCCTGCGTCACGGTCGTGGCGGACGGCCAGGTCGTGCACGTCAACAGCGCCAAGGCGAAAGAGGCCCGGCAGAGCGTCCTCGAGTTTCTCTTGATCAACCACCCGCTCGATTGCCCGATCTGCGATCAGGCCGGCGAGTGCGAGCTGCAGGACTACGTGTTCCAGGAGGGGCGGTCGGCGACGCGTTACACCGAGTACGCCAAGCGCTACAATCCGGTCGAAGACTTCGGGCCCGACATCCTGTACGTGCCGAACCGTTGCATCCTCTGCACCCGATGCGTCCGCTTCATGGAAGACGTGGCCGAGGCGCCGTTGCTCAACGTGTCCGAGCGCGGGGATCGGGCCTACATCGGGATCGCCGAGGACCAGCTGCTCGATCATCCCTGGGCGGGCAACGTGGTGGACCTCTGCCCGGTCGGATCGCTGCTCTCCAAGGATTTTCTGCATAAGGCGCGTGCCTGGGACCTCGACAAGACCGCGAGCGTCTGTCCCGGCTGCAGCCAGGGCTGCAACATCACGATCGACACCCGCGACGATGTCGTGGTACGGCTTCGCCCCCGCCCGAACCTCGACGTGAACCGGCACTTCATCTGCGACACCGGCCGGATGGACTACCGCTGGATGAATCGTGGCGACCGGGTGGAGGCGCCGCTGGTGCGGGATGGGGCCCGGCACGTCGCCACGGACTGGGACACCGCGCTCGATCGGTTCGGAGCGTTGCTCCGCGGCACGTCGGGTCCGGCCGTGATCCTCGCGTCCGGGAGAGCGTCGACCGAGTCTCTGGGTCTGCTGCGCCGCCTGGTCGAGAGCCGCCCCGTCACGGCGGCGGTGCAGGTCCCCCTCGGCGATGAGGTCCCCCTGGCGGGCGTGCCGAACCTGGCCCTCCGCCGGGAGCGCGCGCCCAACCTTGCCGGCGCCGAGCTGGTGGGCTACGGGCGCGACTGGGCCGGCGCTGTGCGAGCGGCGGGCACCGCGTCGATCGTGATCGTGCTCGATCCCGCGCTCAGTCCAGAGGACGAGGCCGCCCTCGCCACGGTCCCCGGCGCCCTCGTGATTCTGGGGACGGTGCCGTCCGATGGCCTCCGAAACGCCGAGCTGATCTTGCCGGTCACCACGATGGCGGAAGAGAACGGCACCTACGTGAACCGTGACGGACGGGTCCAACGCTTCGAGCAGGCCAAGACCCAGCCCGGCATGGCCCGGCCGGCCTGGTGGATCGCCGGCGAGGTGCTCGCCGGCCCCGGGCCCGACGCCGACGCGCCCGCTACCGCCGCGCAGGCGTTCGCGCTGCTCGGTCGGACCTGCGAGCCGCTCTCGACGCTGAGCTACGCCGACATCGGTTTCACCGGCCGAGTCCTCGTGGGCGCGGCCGCGGCGGGGAGCGCTCGATGACGCCGGAGATGAAGGGGTTCCTGCTGTTGAGCGTCATCAAGATGATCGTCGTGTTCACGGTGGTGATGGTCGGCGTCGCCCTGCTCACGCTGATGGAGCGGAAGGTCTCCGCGTGGATGCAGAACCGCATCGGCCCCAATCGGGTGGGCCCAGGTGGCTTGTTGCAGCCCGCCGCCGATGGACTGAAGAACATCCTCAAGGAAGAGACGTTCCCGTCGGCCGCCAATCCGGTGCTGTTCGTGGTGGCGCCGGCCCTCGCTTTCATTCCCGCGCTGCTGTTGTCCGGCGTGATTCCCTTCGCCGCGCCGCTGCCGCTGGATTTCGACGTGACCCTTCCGGTGCTCGGCAGGATCGCCCACCACGGTCCGATGCCGATGGTCGTGGCCGACGTGCCGATCGGCTTCCTGTTCGTGATCGCGATCAGCTCCCTCGGCGTCTACGGCATCGCGCTCGCCGGGTGGTCCTCCAACAGCAAGTACAGCCTCCTCGGCGGTCTTCGCGCGGCCGCCCAGCTCATCTCCTACGAGGTCGCCTTGGGGTTGAGCCTGATCCCGATCTTGTTGCTCACCGGTGACGTCAGCTTCTCCCGCATCATCGCCGTGCAGCAAACCGGTCTCTGGCTCGTGTTCCCGTTGGCCATCTCCTTCTTCGTGTTCCTGGTCTCCGGCTTCGCCGAGACCAACCGACTCCCGTTCGACTTGCCGGAGGCGGAGTCGGAGCTGGTGGCCGGGTATCACAGCGAGTACAGCGCGATGAAGTTCTCCTTCTTTTTCATCGCGGAGTACGCCAACATCGTCACGGTCGCCGCGATGGTGAGCACGCTCTTCTTCGGCGGGTGGGACATCCCGTTCGTGGCCGTGGGCACGGCGAAGCCGTGGGCGATCCTGACGCTGACCCCGGGTCCGATCGCGACGCTTCTCACGGGCCTCGGGTTCTTCGCGAAAGTGATGTTCTGGATCTTCTTCGTGATGTGGATCCGCTGGACGCTGCCCCGCTTCCGCTATGACCAGCTGATGGCGCTGGGGTGGAAGTTCTTCACGCCTATCACGCTCGGGTACATCATGCTGGTCTGCGTGGTCCTCTACGCCGGCGAGGCGCTCGGACTCGGACGCACGCTGTCCCTGCATCTGGTTCTGACCGGGGTGAGCGCCGTGTGTGCTGTGGCACTTTTCTTCGCCGTGGACCGTGGCCTCATCGTGAGCGGCTCCGCCGCTCGGCGCGCCCGTCGGGTGGGCCGCCAGTCGTCTCAACGCCTCACCGCGAGCCCCTGATGGCGATCGGCGTGAAGGTTCTGCAGCGGCCGGACCGGGAGGTCAGCTACGTGCGCGCCGCCCTCAAGGGGATGGCGCTGACTTTCAAGCACATGTTCGAGAAGCGCGTCACCATGCAGTATCCGGAAGAGAAGAGTACCGACGGCGCCCACGGCGGGGGTCAGTGGAGCCTGACCCCGCGGTGGCGCGGGACCCACCGGATGCTGACCGACGAGCAGGGACGCTCGAAGTGCGTCGCCTGCGGGTTGTGCCCACAGATCTGCCCGGCCAACTGCATCAAGCTCGTGCCCGGCGAGGACGAGGAAGGCAACCGGTACCCGCTGATCTACGAGATCGACGAGTTCCGGTGTGTGTTCTGCGGATACTGCCAGGAGGTGTGTCCGGAGGAAGCCATCCACGTGGGCGTGCACTACGAGAACGCGGAGTACAGCCGGGGGCGCTTCGTCTACGACTTGGAGCGGCTCTCGGCGCAAACCCATCCGGTCTCGTCGTTGTGGGACCCGACCGACCCTCGGGGAGAGTAGGATGACCGAAACCGTCTTCTACATCTTTGCGGCGATCGCCGTGGGCTCCGCCGCGATGTGCATTCTCCAGCGGAGTCCGGTCAGCGCGCTGATCTGGCTGGTCCAGGCGATGCTCGCGCTGGGAGCGATCTTCGTGCTGCTCCAGGCGCAGTTCATCGGCATCATCCAGATCCTGGTGTACGCCGGCGCCATCATGGTGCTCTTCCTCTTCATCATCATGCTGCTCAACGTGGGTCGAGTGCAGTCCAGCGACATCCGGGGCGCCGCGGGTATCGCCGCGGCACTGGTGGTGGGTGGACTGATCATCGCCGAGCTGAGCGGGCTCTGGGCGTATACCAACGCACGGCTGGGTCGTGAGGTTCGAGCGTCGGCGGGCCTGGTCCAGGCGGCCTACGCTTTCGCGGGAGGCCAGGCGGCGCAACACGATACCCAGGTTCGCGGAGTGGTGGGCGGCATCGCGCCGCCGTTGTTCCAGGTGTACCTGGTTCCCTTCGAGATCACGTCGCTCCTGCTGCTCACGGCCATCGTGGGCGCCGTCGTCCTCGCCAAGCGGAGGGCCTGATGCTGCTCGGTCCCGCTCTCGGGCTGTCCGCCCTGCTGTTCACTCTGGGCGTCGCCGGCGTGGTGCTGCGGCGCAATGCCATTGTGATCTTCATGTGCGTGGAGCTGATGCTCAACGCCGTGAACCTGGCCTTCGTCGCGCTGGCACAGATCTACGGCGTGGGCGGCTATCTCATCGTCTTCTTTGTCATGACCGTCGCGGCCGCGGAGGCCGCCGTCGGGCTCGCGATCATTCTCGCGGTGTTCCGGCACCACCAGTCGATCGACCTTCAGAACATCAATCTTCTCCACGGCTGATGACCCTGTCTCCGCTCGCGGTCCAGGTCGTCAACGAGGGTTCCGGCGCGGGGCCGGCCGTGCGCTTGGCCTGGCTCACGATCGCCTTGCCGCTTTTGGGCGTCGTCATCAACGGTCTCCTGGCGTTTACCCGGCCGCGGGCCAAGGCCCTCGTGTCCCTCGTCGGCCCCGGCGTCCTGCTCGGCGCCTTCGCGGTGTCCGTGGCGATCTTCCTCGAGCTGCGTGCCAACCCGCCCGAAGCGCCGCTCATCGTCACCCTATGGCCCTGGATTCACGTCGGCGACCTGCACATCGACCTGGCGCTCCAGATCGACCAGCTCTCGGCGGTGATGCTGCTCGTCGTGACCGGGGTGGGAAGCCTGATCCACATCTACAGCGTCGGGTACATGGGCGACGATCCCGGCTACGCCCGATACTTCGCCTACCTGAACCTGTTCGTCGCTTTCATGCTCATCCTGGTCCTGGGCGCCAACCTGCCGGCGCTGTTCATCGGATGGGAGGGCGTGGGACTCTGCTCGTACCTGCTGATCGGGTTCTGGTTCGGGGACAAAGTGAACGCCGACGCAGGCAAGAAGGCGTTTCTCGCCAATCGGGTCGGGGACTTCGGCTTCTTGATCGCGATGTTCCTGCTCTGGCAGAGCCTGGGCGCCCTCGACTTCACCACCGTGCTGAGCCGCGCTCCGAGTGGGCTCAGCACGGCCGCGGCGACGTGGATCACGCTCTTTCTGCTGCTCGGCTGCACCGGTAAGTCGGCGCAAATCCCGCTCTACGTGTGGCTCCCGGACGCCATGGCCGGCCCTACGCCGGTCTCCGCGCTGATCCATGCCGCGACGATGGTGACTGCCGGCGTGTATCTCGTCGCACGGACCGGGGTGCTGTTTGCGCTGGCGCCCGCGACCGGACTGATCACCGCGGGCATCGGGGCGGCCACCGCGTTGTTCGCGGCCACGATCGGCCTCCGCCAGTACGACATCAAGAAGGTGCTCGCCTACTCTACGATCTCGCAGCTCGGCTACATGTTCCTCGGCGTGGGTGTGGGCGGCTACACGGCGGGGATCTTCCACCTGGTCACCCACGCCTTCTTCAAGGCGCTGCTCTTCCTCGGGGCGGGGAGCGTGATTCACGCGCTGCACCGCGCCTATCACGCGACCCACTCCCACGATGACGCGCAGGACATGCGGAACCTGGGCGGGCTCAAGCGCTGGCTGCCGCTGACCTGTGCGCTCATGTGGATCGCGACCTTGGCGATCGCGGGTGTGCCACCGTTCGCGGGTTTCTTCTCGAAGGACGAAATCCTGGCCGCGGTTTTCGCTCGGGGCGCGGAGCAGCCGATCTACTACCTGTTCTACGGCATGGCCGCGCTGGCGGCGTTGCTCACGGCCATCTACATGGCGCGGCTCATGGCGATGACCTTCCACGGCGAGTCCCGCGTCGGGGAGGCGGAGCAGGCGCACCTGCACGAGCCGCCCGTGACCATAACCGGCCCGCTC
Organism: Gemmatimonadales bacterium; assembly: GCA_035487215.1. Classification (GTDB taxonomy): domain Bacteria; phylum Gemmatimonadota; class Gemmatimonadetes; order Gemmatimonadales; family GWC2-71-9; genus DASQPE01. The sequence continues at coordinate 152 of DATHMJ010000067.1, read as the reverse complement.
GTGCTGCTCGGTCTTCTGAGTCTTGCGGGGGGCGTCATCAATCTGCCCGCGTTTGCCGGCGGTCACGAGGCGCTGGAGCATTGGCTCGAGCCGGTGACCCGCGCCGCGACCGGACTACATCCCCTCACGCTGCCGACCGGCACCACCGAGGA
>DATHMJ010000066.1:0-6080 GCA_035487215.1 Gemmatimonadales bacterium | reverse complement strand
GCTCTCGGGAAGCGACGCGGAATTCCGGACCGAAGCGGAGGATCTCTTCGGAGTGCGGATCCCATGACGCTGCCCGAGCATACGCTGGCGCACCTTCGGCAGGTGCTCGGCGCGCCGGATCCCGCCGACGGGCGCTACGCCGTGAACGAGCCCGTGGGCCAGGGCGGGATGGGGACCGTCTATCGCGCCTCCGATCTGGTGTTGGGCCGGGACGTCGCCGTGAAGGTGCTTCGGGGAGACGTTGCGGACGCCGAGGCCGCGGGCCGGCTCGAGCGCGAGGCCCGGATCCTCGCTCGGCTGGAGCATCCCGGCATCGTGCCGGTCCACGACGTGGGCCTGCTACGCGACGGGCGCGTCTTCTACGTGATGAAGCTCGTCCGAGGCGAGCGCCTGCAGGACTTCGCGCGGAGCGCGCCGCGGAGCGATGTACTGAGGGTGTTCCTGCGGGTCTGCGAGACGGTCGGCTTCGCCCACGCGCACGGCGTCGTGCATCGGGACCTCAAGCCCTCGAACATCATGGTCGGGGCCTACGGCGAGGTGCTGGTGTTGGACTGGGGGATCGCGCGGGTAGTGGGCACTGGGCGGACGGCTGATGCCGGCGGGACTACCAGCACCAGCGGCGGAGCCGGGAGGGGCCCCGACGGCGACTCCTCCGAGCCCGTAACCGCCCCCGGCACCGTCCTCGGCACGCCCGGGTTCATGGCACCGGAGCAGGCGCAGGGCCATCCGGGCCTCGCGGACGCCCGCACCGATGTCTACGGACTCGGCGCGATCCTTCGGACCATCGTCCTCGGCGACGGGAATGGGCGCGATGTTCCCCGCCCACTCGCGGCCATCTGGGGCCGAGCCCTGTCCACCGACCCGGCCGCGCGCTACCCCTCCGCCGCTGATCTCGCCGCCGACATCACCCGGTTTCTCGACGCGCTGCCGGTCTCCGCCCATCGGGAAACCTTGGGCGAGCGCGTCGGCCGCATCTTCCGGAAGTACCAGACCGCGATCATCCTCGTCCTCACCTACCTGGCGGTCCGCCTCCTGTTCCTGGCCCTGCGGGGCCTTTAAAGGACTCGGCCCGGACGGGTAACAGTATCCAAAGAGGGCCCCTTCACTCCCCAAACCGGAGGTCTCGGTGAACAAGCCCGTTCTCGGCCTGCTGCTCGGTGGCGCGCTCGGCGCGCTGGATGGGCTCTCGGCCCTCGTGTCGGCCCCGGAGGTCAAGCCACACATCATGACCATCGTCGCCGGATCGATGGGCAAGGGCCTGGTGGCCGGCGTCCTCACCGGCGTCGTCTCCCGCAAGGTCAACAACCTCGCGATCGGCATCATCGCCGGCGTCGCCATCGCCGCGCTGTTGGCATTGCCCATCGCGCTCAACACCGACCCCGACACCGGCAAACGGTACTTCTGGGAAATCATGATTCCCGGATCGCTGGTCGGGCTGATCGTGGGATACGCCACTCAGAAGTTCGGTCAACCCGCCGCGCAACGCGCCTGACCGCGCACAGCCATCAACCTCACGCAAGGCATCAACCACAAAGGAAAAGGTGGAGCGCTCCATGCCGCGTCCCATTCACTTCGAGATTCCCGCCGACAGTCCCGAGCGGGCCATCGGTTTCTACCAGCAGGTGTTCGGGTGGCAGTTCCAGAAGTGGGAGGGCCCCATGCCGTACTGGCTGGTGAAGACCGGGGCGAACGGCCCGGGCATCGACGGCGGCCTGCTGCCCCGGGGCTATCCCGGCCAGGGGACCGTGAACACGATCGATGTTGGGTCCTGCGACGAGTTCGTCCGCAAGGTGGAGAAGGCGGGCGGCAAAGTCTCGGTCCCGAAGATGGCGATCCCCGGCGTCGGCTGGTTGGCCTACTGCACCGACCCGGAGGGCAACACGTTCGGGATCATGCAGAACGACCCGAAGGCCGCCTGACGCCACCGGCTGGTGCCCCGACTAGCGCCAGCGGAACAGGCGCAGCGCCAGAGGGAAACTCAGGACCAGCCACGCCGCGATCACCAGGAGCTCGGGGACGATGCCCCCGAGCCCGGTGCCGCGCAGGATGTTCGCGCGAAGCGCGTCGATGACCGCCGTGAGCGGCAAGACCCGGATCACCGGCTGCATGACGTCCGGAAACCGCGACGCCGAGAAGAACACACCGGAGAAGATCCACATCGGCAGCATCACCAGGTTGGCGATGCCCGATACGCCCTCGACGGTCTGTACCCGCGAGGCGATGAGCAGACCCAGCGACGTGAAGGCCAGGGCGGCAAGCACGCACACGGTCACCAGCGTCGTGAGCGGACCGCGGATCGGCACGCCGAACACCAGCACCGCGAAGCCCAGCAACGTCACCACCTCGAAGATCAGCAGGCTGAGCCGCGACAGCACGAACGATGCGAGGTACTCGCCCCGTGACATCGGCGTCGCGATGAGCCGCTTGAGCAGTCGCTTGCGCCGCGCATCCACGATGGCAAAGCCGACGCTCCAGATGCCGCTCCCCATCAGGTTCATTCCCAGCAGGCCCGGCACCACGAAATCGATATAGCGCGCGCCGGCCTCGGTCACCCGCGCATCCCGCGCGGAGACCGGATCGCCTCGGCCGGCGGCCCGTTGCAACGCGTCATCCACGACAAGCCGGGCGAGCCGACTCTCGGGTCGGGTCTCGTCGTAGCGGTATTCCACCTGACGTTCGGGCCAGTGGTCCGGAACGACCACGAGGGCCACGCCGCCGGTGCGGAGCGAGTCGGCCGCGTCGGCCGCGGGGAGCAGCTTCACCACGACGTCCGGGCTCCGGCGGAGGGCCTCGGCGACATACTGCGACGAGGAATCCCCGGCCGCGACGGCGACCACGGTCCGGTCGGCGGGACGGCTCCGAAACGCAAGGCCGAGCCCGGCCGCGAGCAGCACCGGAAAGGCGAACACCCAGAAGACCGCTTCCGGCTCGCGCATGAACTCGCGATACCGAACCAGCGTGAGTTGAACCAGGGAGCGATCGGTCCAGCGGGGCCGCTCACTCATCGCGGAGGTATCTCCCGGTCAGCGACACGAACACGTCCTCGAGCGTGGGGGAATGCGTGCGCAGCTCCGTGAGTTGGGCACCCTGGTTGCGGAGCGCCTGGAGCAGCGCCGGCATCGCCCGGTGGAGCTCGCTCACCTGCAGTCGGTAGGCTCCATCCTGCCGGTTCGCGCCGCACACGCCGTCGAGCGAGCGCAGCACCGCGTCGTCCACGCTGCCCTCGCCCACCGCGAACTCGAGCACGTGCTCGGCGCCGAGCGATTCGATGAGGGCCCGCGGAGTGCCTTCGGCGATCACGCGCCCGTGATCCACGATCGCGACGCGGTCGCAGAGCCGCTCGGCTTCGTCCATGTAGTGGGTCGTGAGAAGGATCGAGCGCCCTTCCGCGCGGAGCCGCTCGATCAGCTCCCAGAGCTGGCGTCGGGCCTGCGGGTCCAGTCCTGTGGTCGGCTCGTCCAGAAACAGCAGCTCCGGATCGCCTACGAGCGCACACGCGAGCGCGAGCCGCTGTTTCTGCCCTCCGGAAAGCTTGCCCACCCGGGCCGTCACCTTCTCGCCCAATTGCACCAGGTCGATCACCGCGCTCGGCGTGGCGCCGCGGCGGTAGAAGCTGCGGAACAGCCGGACCGTCTCGGCGACGGTCAGCTTCTCGGAGAACTGGGTTTCCTGAAGCGAGATTCCCAGGCGCTCGCGCAGATCGCGATCCGCTTCGCCCCATCGCCGCCCGAGCACGACGACATCGCCCGCGTCCGGGTCCGACAGGCCCTCACAAATCTCGATCGTGCTGGTCTTCCCGGCGCCGTTCGGCCCCAGCAGGCCGAAGCACTCGCCGGAACGGACCTCGAGGTCGAGCCCGTCCACCGCGACCACGTCGCCGTAGGTCTTCCGGAGTCCGCGTAAGAGGAGAGGTGCCGCCGACATGTCGAGAATGGTAACCCGGTCGGCGCGGGATACATTTCGGCGCATGAATGTCATCGGTCACGGCATCGACCTCGTCGACATCGAACGCATTCGCTCGGCCCTCGAGCGGCACGGAGAACGCTTCGCCAACCGCATCTACACCGAGGGCGAGCAGACCCAGGCGGGCGACGGTCCATTGCGGGTGCAGTTCTTTGCCGGGCGCTTCGCCGCGAAAGAGGCGGTGATGAAGGCGCTGGGGACGGGATGGGCCCGCGGCGTGTCGTGGACCGACATCGATGTGCGGCGGTTGGCCTCGGGCAAGCCGGAGGTAGTCCTCCGCGGAAAGTGCAAGGAAATCGCCGATGGACTCGGGGTCGGAGGCTGGGAAATCAGCATCACGCATACGGCGGGGCAGGCTGCGGCGAGCGTGGTGGCGGTGGGCCTACCGCCTGCTTGACCAGCCAAGGGGCGGCCGCTACACTTCCAAGTCTTTTCCCGAACCGATCTCGAGACCGAGGAGATGCACCGCAGGTATGCCGACCATCAGCCAGTTGATCGCGAAGGGCCGGAGCGACGTCGAGGCGAAGGACAAGGCGCCCGCGCTCAAGGGGAACCCCCAGAAGCGCGGCGTTTGCACCCGCGTCTACACCACCACGCCGAAGAAGCCCAACTCGGCCCTTCGGAAAGTGGCCCGCGTCCGCCTGACCAACGGGTTCGAGGTGACGGCCTACATCCCCGGCGAGGGGCACAACCTGCAGGAGCACTCCATCGTGCTGATCCGCGGTGGCCGGGTGAAGGATCTTCCGGGCGTGCGCTACCACATCGTCCGCGGCACGCTCGACGCCGCCGGTGTGAACGACCGCCGTCAGGGGCGCTCCAAGTACGGCGCCAAGCGGCCCAAGGCCGCCGGTGCCAAGGGAGGCGCCAAGTGAGCCGGCGCTCCAAGTCGGTCAAACGTCCGGTTCCCCCCGACCCGCGCTACGACAGCCAGACGGTCTCCAAGTTCGTCAACAACCTGATGTACCAAGGCCGGAAGAGTCAGTCCGAGGGCATCTTCTACAAGGCGATGGACCTGATCGAAGAGCGCACGGGCCAGCCCGGCGTCGCCGTCTTCAAGCAGGCGGTGAACAACGCCAAGCCGACGCTCGAGGTGAAGAGCCGGCGGGTGGGCGGCGCCTCGCTCCAGGTCCCGGTTGAAGTGCGGCCGGACCGGCGCACCGCGCTGGCCATGCGGTGGCTGATTCAGTTCTCCCGGGCGCGCACGGAAAAGACGATGGCCGAACGCCTTGCCGCGGAGCTGATCCTGGCCTCCAAGGGCGAGGGCAACACCATCAAGAAGAAAGACGACACCCACCGGATGGCCGAGGCCAATCGGGCGTTCGCGCATTATCGCTGGTAGGAGCCAAAAGCTAAGAGCTAGCGGCTCTTGACATTAGGTGCCATGCGGATAAATTGCATGGCTCCGGCTTTTTGGGGCTTACATCGGGTCACGTGACCGGGAATTCCGGCCACCTCTGGTCCTCCGACACAACGCGACGGACCCTTGGAGGGTCCTCATCACAGGGCGTCGAGCCCGGATGCGCGCGGAGCGATACCACCGGAAGCGCCGAGGCGTGGCGCGGGCCGGATCGGTCGCCCCGCTTTTTCGCTGGGATTGTAGAGACACTTTCATGGCCCGTGAAACCACGCTCGATCGGTATCGCAACATCGGCATCATGGCGCACATCGATGCCGGGAAGACGACTACGACCGAGCGGATCCTCTACTACACGGGGAAGAACTACAAGATCGGCGAGGTCCATGAGGGCGCGGCCACCATGGACTGGATGGAGCAGGAGCAGGAGCGGGGGATCACGATCACCTCGGCGGCCACCACCTGCTTCTGGACCCGGAGCGGCACGCAGTATCGCATCAACATCATCGATACGCCGGGGCACGTGGACTTCACCGTCGAGGTCGAGCGCTCGCTGCGCGTGCTGGACGGCGCGGTGACCTTGCTCGACTCGGTCGCGGGGGTCGAGCCGCAAACCGAGACCGTCTGGCGCCAGGCCGACCGCTACGGCGTGCCCCGGATGATCTTCGCCAACAAGATGGACCGGGTCGGCGCCGACTTCGACCGCTGCCTCGCGATGATCCGCGAGCGGCTCACGAAGAAGGCCCATCCGCTCCAGCTGCCG
>DATHMJ010000065.1:0-2537 GCA_035487215.1 Gemmatimonadales bacterium | reverse complement strand
AGCCGGATCCTCGTCGAGCGTTCGATCTATGACGACTTCGTCGAACGGTACGCCGCCCGCGCCCGTAACATCGTGGTCGGCGATCCACGCGATCGGCGTACCGAGGTCGGGGCCCTGGTCCATCCGGAGCACTACGCGAAGGTGATGGGATACATCGAGCGCGGCAAGCGCGAGGGGCGCCTGGTCGCCGGAGGCGGCCGCCCGGAGGGTCTGGACACGGGCAACTACGTCAGCCCGACGGTGTTCGCCGACGTACCACCCGGTGCGTCGATATTTCAGGAAGAGATCTTCGGCCCGGTCGTCGCCATCACGCCGTTCGACACCGAGGACGAGGCGCTGGAACTGGCGAACGGCGTGAAGTACGGCCTAGCCGCCTACCTCTGGACCAGGGACCTTGCGCGCGCGCACACCTTCGCGCAGCGGGTGGAGGCCGGCATGGTCTGGCTTAACTCGCACAACGTCCGTGATCTGCGGACGCCGTTCGGGGGCGTCAAGGCTTCCGGCCTGGGTCACGAAGGCGGCTACCGGTCGCTGGACTTCTACTCCCAGCAGCAGGCCGTCCACATCACCCTCGGCCCTGTGCACACGCCCGCGTTCGGCGCGCTCCCGGACTGACCGTCGCCACGAGGAGTCTTCGATGACCGACCCCCACACCGCCGCGTGGCCCGTCCCGGACATCATCCGCGCCGCTTACGCCGAGCTGATCGTGACCGATCTCGACGCGTCGCGCTGGTTCTACCACGACGTGCTGGGGCTGGTGGTCACCGAGGAAGACGAGAACTTCGTCTACCTCAGGGCGTTCGAGGAGTATCTGCACCACTCCCTGGTGCTGCGCAAGGGCGACGTACCCGCGTTGGGGATGCTCGGCTACCGGGTCCGCTCGCCCCGCGAACTGGACATCGCCGAGGCCTACCACCGTGATCTGGGCTGCCGGGTCGAGCGCCGCCGGGCCGGGATGCGGCGCGGCATCGGCGAGACGGTGGCGGTGCAAGATCCGCTGGGATTCCCGGTCGAGTACTTCTACGCCAGCGATCATGTCGAACGTCTCACGCAGCGTTACGACCTGCACGGTGCGGGGGCAATCACCCGGCTCGACCATTTCAACGTGGTGACCCCGGACGTCCCGGCCGCCCAAGCGGTCCTGGAACGCCTCGGTTTCCGCGTGTCGGAGGACATCCGGGACAGCGACGGGACGGTCTACGCGGCGTGGCTGTTCCGTAAGCCAACCGTCCACGACATCGCGCTCACCGGCGGGGACGGCCCGCGACTGCACCACATCGCGTTCCACGCCCATGAGCGCTCGCAGATCCTGCACATCTGCGACAAGCTCGGGGCCCTCAGGCAATCTGACGCGATCGAGCGCGGTCCGGGACGGCACGGCGTCTCCAACGCCTTCTATCTCTACCTGCGCGACCCGGACGGTCATCGTGTCGAGATCTATTCGCAGGACTACTGGACCGGAGACCCCGATAACCCGGTAATCACCTGGGACGTCCATGACAACCAGCGACGGGACTGGTGGGGCGCGCCGGTCGTCGCGAGCTGGTACTCCGAAGCGTCGCTGGTGCTGGACCTGGACGGCAACCCGCACGCGCTCGTGCGGCGAGCCGGAGCGCGAGAAGCCGACGTGACCATCGGGGCCGATGGCTTCTCCTACGCCCGTAGCACCGACAGGACGCCGGAAGGCAAGGCGCCGGAAGGTAACAAGACACCGGAAGGCACGGAGTACAAGCTAGGCGAACAGGTCTGAGCCGAGATCAATTCTCGACGTCAACGGGGGAGCGATCACGCTTGGGCCGTTCCGGCCCAGGCGGCTGGGCGGCCCTGGTCCGCGGCGTGGGCATCACCCGCCATGGGTGATTCGGGTCCAGGTATCTGGGTCGTATCGTCTGGCTACCGCAGGTCAAGCCAGGAATCTAGGGAGTATCGCGATGGCAGTTGACACGTTCATGGCCTATGTCGGTGTGTATGACAACGTCGGCGCCGCTGACGCCGACTATGAGCTGGTCAAGGAGCTGCACACCAAGGCGGATTTGATCGACGCCTATGACGCCGCCGTGATCGAGCGCGGGGCCGACGGGAAAGTCAAGATCACCAAGAAACACGAGACGCCGACCCGGGTCGGCGGCGTGCTCGGCGCCGGGGTGGGCCTGGCCACCGGATTGGTCGTGGTCTTGTTCCCGTTTGCCGCCATCGGCGGGGGCCTGCTCGCGGTCACTGCGGGTGGCGGCGCGGTTCTTGGCGCGGTGGCCGGTCACGCGGCCGCCGGGATGAGCCGCCACGACCTGAAGGAGCTTGGCGAGCATCTGGACGCCGGGCAAGCGGGCCTGGTGGTCGTCGCGGTGTCAGACATGGGGGCGAAGGTCGAGCGGGCGATGAAGCAAGCGCGGAAGGTCGAAGCCAAGCAATTGAAGGCCGACAACGCCGCCATCGAAGCCGACGCGAAGTCCGCCCAGGGGTGACACGGACGCGGGTCGGCCTGGAAGGCGTCGCCGCATCAACGAAGCGACTTGCTCACCGTGATGCTCCCCGGACGG
>DATHMJ010000064.1:0-3494 GCA_035487215.1 Gemmatimonadales bacterium | reverse complement strand
TGCAGCCGTCCAGGCGAGCCGCCAGTACCGAATCGGACATGCGGCCGTAGAAGTCACCCGTGCTGTCGAGGGTCGAGCCCGACACGGCGGCTACGGTCGGAAGCCAATGCGCGATCCAAGAGGCAAGCTGGGGAAGATCGGCGCCGGCCGGGGGCTCCGGCGGGGTCCTGTCGGGTCTCTCCGGCAGCTGCCCAGACGCGATGCCGGGCAACATGAGCTGCGCCAGGAAGGCGCAGCGCCACAGCCGTCCTACCACTCCAATATTCCGTCCTCATCGAGGAAAGCGGCAACGGCGGTGAGCGCCGTCAAGCTGGGCGCCTGTTTGAATGCAATGGCGGCACTGCGCAACGCCGGCGACGCATGCTGCCCGGTGCGCCGACGATACTGGCGATGGGCGTCCCCCAGCTCCAGAAAAACCCGGCGGAGGGAGCGAGCCTCCCGCTGACGGGGAGAGTGGCGGCGACCAAGAGCGAGACGGGCTTCGGTGACGCGCGTCTGCACGCGCTCCGTCAGGCTGTGGGGTAGTTCCGCTGGATTGGTGCCCGATGGAACGGGCGGTGTGACGTCGGACATGCGGCCCTGCCAAGAGTTGGAGTGCCCCCGCGCCCTGTTGAACGAGGGGTAACTGAAACTTAGCTCTCTGTACCTCTCGGCGTAATCGTGGCGGCGGGAAATGAACCTAAGTCAGTGCCCCGCCCGCACCTTCAACTCCTGGAACCAGTTCTCCGTGAGGACGACTTCGGTTCCACCCTCCGGCGTGACACCGCGAACGAAGATGAACCGCTTGTCGTCCGGCGACACGTCGTAGAGCGGGTAGTTGGTAGTCAGCGAGTAGGAGGCTAGCGAGAAGAGCACCTTCGGCTCGCCCGCCGAGAACGTGGGACCCGGCCGCACGTCGACGACCACGAGCTCCTGCTTGCCGTTCACGTAGAACAGTTCCCGGCCGCTGTGCGCCCACCTCGGTGCCGTGCCGCCGTTGAGCGAAACCTGCCACCGGCCCGAGCCGACGTCGGGGAACGGCCGCACGTAAACCTCGGACGTGCTCGACTCGTCGGACTCGTAGGCCAGCCAGCGTCCATCGGGTGAAATCGCCGGGCTGACTTCCTTTGCCTGGGTCGTGAGCAGAGGCGTGAGCACGCTGTCGCCGAGCTTGAAGCCGTAGATGTCGCCGTTGCCGGCTTCGGTTGCGGCCCGCCGGACCAGCACCCAGCGCCCGTCGTGCGAGGTCGTCACCCCCACGAAGTTGAACGGCGTCTTGATCAGCGCCTCCGGAGGCCCGGTGCCGTCGGCGCGAGTCCGGTAGGGCAGCCCGCCGCCTGTGCCGCGGTCGGTGAGGTAGAGCAGCGAGCGACCGTCGGCGGACCAGGTCGGCCGGAACTGCGCGCTGTCGCCGAACGTGATCCGGGAGAACGGCCCGACCGGAAGCTGCTTGACCCAGACGCTCTGGGCGCCGCCCCGTGCGACGCTCACCGCCAGAGTTTTCCCGTCCGGTGAGATCGCGACGGCGGTCAGCAAGCCGCCCGGATCCCAGGTCGAGTCCACGGCCGAGGCGAGACCCTCGCGCGTGACCCAGTACGCCCGCGTAGATCCCGACGCCCCGCCGGTTGCATAGACCATGGTGCCGGTGGTGGAGATCGCGAAGTTGACCTCGAACGGGCCGGACCGGACACCCTCGAGCAGTGCCACGGGCGGCCCCTTGAGCGCGAGGGCGTCCGGATCGAACGGCACCGCCAGCAGTTTTCCGTCGGCGGTGACCACCAGCAGGTGACCGGAGGATGCATACCGGGCGTAGACGCCGTGCACCAGCGGATGCGCGTCGCCATGCGGCAGCTTCATCCCCACGATGTCGAACTCGGCCGGCCCCTGACCCGCACGGCGTACCCGGAAGATCAGCCCCTTGCCACCGGGCAGGACGTTGGGATACTCGGTGCCGATCTCCCGCCGCTGGGCCGAGTACTTGTAGAGCGGCTCGATCGGTCCGCCGTTGGCGCGGATACGGGCGATGCCGGAATCGACCTCGAAATAGATGTAGCCGTCGGTGCCCCAGTCGCCGCCCGAGGAGTTGATGCTGTCGGACAGGGTGAGCGGTGGGCCGCCCTCCAGCGACAGGATCCGCACGGTCCGGCCGTTCTTGAGGAAGCCGAGCTGCTTGCCGTCGGGCGAGAAGAAGGGACTGTCGGCCCCATCGGTGCCGGGAATGGGAGTCGGGCGGAGCTTGTCGTGCTCCCGGAGCCAGAGTCGAGTGCCGCCTTCGCCCGGTCCGACATACACGATGCGGTTGCCGTCGGCCGAGATGGCGATGTTCGACGTCGTGGGGGCCGGCCGCGGTGCCTCATTGGGACGGAAGAACAGGCTGAAGCGATTGATCAGCGGGACCGGCGGGGGCTTGAGCCAGCCCCAGAGTGCAAGCGCCGCGGCCAAGGCCGCCACGCCCCAGCCCGCCAGCAGGAGCACGTTGGGGCCCCGGCGGGCGCCGCCTGCAGGGCCGACCGGGGCCGCTGCCAGGGCGGCGGTCTTCGCCGCCATGGCGGTGCCGGTCGAGTACTTCGGATCGCCCAGCGCCGTGGCGAACTCGGCGGCGGTGCCGAATCGGTCGGCCGGGAGCTTCTCGAGCGCGGTGAGAACAGCGGCCTCGACGTGCGGCGGGATGGTGTGGCGCTGGGGAACGAGTGGCCGGGGGCTTTCGGTCACCACGCGGGCGACGATGGCTTGCGCGGTGTTGCCCGTGAACGGCGGCTCACCCGTGAGCATCTCGTACAACACGGCGCCGAGGGCGTAGACGTCGGAGCGGGCGGTCAGCTCGCGGTCGCCCATAGCCTGCTCGGGACTCATGTAGTGCGGCGTGCCGAGCGACATGCCGGTCTCGGTCATGCGGTCGCCGCTCGCCTTGCTCGCGGCGAGGGCGATGCCGAAGTCCGCGACCATCGCGGAGCCGTCCTGGATCAGGATGTTCTCGGGCTTGATGTCGCGGTGGACCACGCCATGGCGATGGGCGTAGTCGAGGGCGGAGGCGATTTCCCCAGCGATGCGCAGGGCCTCGGCCACGGGGAGCTGCTTCTCGCGCTGCAGCCGAGCGCGAAGGGTCTCGCCGGCCACGAACGGCATCACATAGAAGAGGAAAGAGCCGGCCTCCCCCGAGTCGAAGAGCGGCAGGATGTGCGGGTGCTGGAGATTGGCCGTGAGCTTGATTTCGGCGAGGAAGCGCTCGGCGCCGATGACCGCGCTCAGCTCGGGCCTCAAGACTTTGAGCGCGACCTTGCGGTCGTGCCGGAGGTCGTAGGCGAGGTAGACGGTGGCCATGCCGCCGGCTCCGACCTCGTGGTCGAGGCGGTAGCGGTCGGACAGCGCTGTTTGGAGCCGGGCCGTAAGCTCGGGGATGGGCATGGGTCGTCTGTTGTGGGGAGTGCGGTGGAAGATGGGGTGGGGGAGGGGGTTTGGCTAGGCGGCGCTTCAAAGCGCGGCTTGCCCGCGCTCGCGCCGGACGAGGGCTCCTC
>DATHMJ010000063.1:0-2864 GCA_035487215.1 Gemmatimonadales bacterium | reverse complement strand
GGACGAGTTCGGGGTCCGGTGGCGGGAACTGACGTGCCCTTCGGAGCGCCCACGGCGTCGGATCGCGTCTGATCCGACGCTCCCGGTTGTTCGCTCCCGTGGTTGCATGCGGACGCGCCCGACACAGATTGCATGCGGACGCTCTCGACGCCGTAGGCGCTCCTCGGGCCCTGCAGTTCCCGCTTCGCTCGCTGGACGAGTTCGGGGTCCGGTGGCGGGAACTGACGTGCCCTTCGGAGCGCCCACCGCGTCGGATTGCGTCCGCTCCGAGCACGCTCGCGCCCCATGCGACCTATCCGACGGTCGCGGTGCGAGGCGACAGCGGCACGCGGTCACCGCGGCTGACGGAGGTGCTGCGAGCGAGCGCGCGGTAGGTGTACAGGTGCAGCACGATGGCGAGCGGCACGCCGAACGTGGGCACGATGGCGAGCGGGAACATGGTCATGGCGGCCGCCGGCTCGAGCGGGGAAGCGGGCGCCATCAGATGGACGAGGAAGCCGGTACCGAGGCCGACGGCCGCGACGAGATCGAGCACGCCGAGGGTATTCCACGTCAGGGCAAGAGCACGACTGCCGGAGAGGTGACGCGCGAGGGCGAACGCCACGAACGGGGCCGCGAGCCCGATGGCGATGTCACCCAGGCCGGCGCCGAGCGCGAATCGCTTGGGCAGGGCGCCGATGGTCCAGAGCTGCACGAAGATGACGCCGAGCACGCGAAACGCCTGGATCAGGACGAGACGCTCGACCGGGATGGCGTCCAGCGTGCGCCGCCAGGCATCTGAGAGCGCGAGCGCCCCCAAGGCCACGACCAACGACGCGATACCGAACACGGCGAACGCGATCGGGACGACGCCGCGGCCGGAGGCGTCGAGCGGGGCGGTCGAGGGCGCGCGGAGAATGGCGGCGAGAAGCCAGGCACCGAGGATCAGGGTGGCGACGATGACGACGCGGCGGCGCGAGTTATCGGGCAGGGGCGCGACGGTGGCCGCGCGGGCGACGGTGCGGGCTACGTAGGCGGCGAGGCCGAGCATGACAACCAAGACGACCGGGGCGACGTATGCCGGGATGACGGGTTGCATAGGAAGTCTCCTTTATGCGTGCGCGGCGCCGGCCGCGAGGCCGACGGTGATGGTGCGGCTCAGGTTCCGCCGGAGCTCGGCCCAGGTGTCCTCGCCGAGGCGGCCGGTGATGTCGGCGTGGGCGGCGGCCCAGATCGGCTCGGCGTCGGCCAGCTTGCGTTGGCCTTTGGGGGTGAGGGAAACGAGGCGGACGCGGCGATCTGCGCCGGGGACGGTGCGGACCAGCTTGTCACGCTCGAGGACTTTCAGATTGCGTGTGAGCGTCGTGCGCTCCATGCCGAGCACATCGGCCAGGGCGGCGAAAGGGAGGCCGCCGGTGCGGGAGACGACGCGGAGCAGGGTAAACTGGGTGGCGCGGAGACCGGTCGGGGCCAGGGCGTGGTCGTAGGCCTGGGTGATGGTGCGCGCCGTTTTCCGGAGATGGAAGCAGACGCACTCGGCCGAGATGTCGGCGAGGGCGGCGGGTTCAAGAGTGCTTGGCATATTGGTGTATATACACCTATTGACGTGCGAGCACAAGAGCGGGCGGGTGCGGCCGTTGACGATCCTCAGGCGGGCCGGTAGCTTACGCGCGCTCAGGGGGCTGTAGCTCAGCTGGGAGAGCGCTGCAATCGCACTGCAGAGGTCAGGGGTTCGACTCCCCTCAGCTCCATGACAATGGAAAGCACTGCCCCTTGGTGTAACTGGCAACACGCCTGACTCTGGATCAGGAGAGTCCTGGTTCGAGCCCAGGAGGGGCAATGGCCGCGGTGAACAACCGCGGCCGTTTTCTTTTGGGTCTCGTCCTCGTCCACCTGCGGTGGTCTCGGATCATGCTACCGTTTCTCCAGCGCCCCCGCCGGTGAGGTAGGTGTCCTCCTCGGGGCGGGCGTTCGAAGGTTCAGTAGTCGTACACGTGCTCGATCACGACGCCGCTCTGCTCGAGGCCGGCGAGCATGGCGCGCAGCCCACCCACGGGAGACCTGAGGGCGACGCGGGCGCGATCCGGCCGGCTGAGCACCGACGCCGAGAAGAGCACCTGGCCCTCGGCGGGCGAGGTCCAGCCCCGCGGGACGATGGCGGTCAAGAGGATCTCATCGTTGCCCGCGATTTCCACGAATTGTGCGCCCCGCGCGGCGAGCCCGACGGCGACGTCGGTGAACTCCTGGTACCGAGGGAGGCTCGCGATGAAGGCCCGATTCCCGAGCACCTTCGCGGTGCGGACTCTCGCATCCGGGCCGAAGACGGCATCGGAGGCGCCCTCGATCCAGGCATAGGTGCGCGTATCCTCGATCCCGTACGTCGCGTGGCTCGCCCGCTCGATGACCCACGCGTAGACTGCCTGGAGGGCGTAGTCCGCAGTCAAATATCCTTTCCGCTCCCACGAGCGGAGGGGATGCGGCCCCCACAGGGCGGTCTCCTTCCAGAGGCCCTTGAGGCCCTTGGCGAAGGAGAACTCGTACCACGGGCGGACGTGCACGAACGCCGCGTACTCCTGCGCCAGGCGCGCGGCGTACCGGTCCTCCGCGACGGCTTGGCCTCCCGCGAGCCATTCGCTCAGCCGCCCCACCGTCTTCTCGTATGCGCCCCGGATCGCGTACTCGACCGTGAAGCTGGTGCCGATCACGACGAGCATCAGGTGATCGCCGGTGTTAAACGGGTATCGGCCCCGGGTGATACGATCCATGGAGCAGTAGCCGCTCCAATACTGGCCGATCGCGCCGAAGTACGGGAACGCGCTCGGCCGGCCCGCGGCCAGATGATCGGCCCGCTCCTGGTAGCTCCAGACGATGTACCACTCGGGATA
>DATHMJ010000062.1:0-13124 GCA_035487215.1 Gemmatimonadales bacterium | reverse complement strand
GCGGGCTCGTAACCAAGGACGCGGGAGACCGACGGGCTGACGAAGCGGATCGCGCCGTCCGGCCGGATCACGATGATCACGTCGGAGGAGTGCTGCACCAGCGAACGGAACCGCACCTCGTTCTGCCGCGCGGCGGTCTCGGCCAGCAGCCGGACGTTTTCCCGGACCGCCAGCACCTGCCGCACGACGACCAGCAGGGTAACGAGCACGGCCCCGATAGCGAGACCGCTCACCGGATCGGTCCAGGGACGGAGCACAGTCGCGAGCAGCAGACCGTAGGTCGCGAGCAACGCGAGGTAGGGGAGGGGGCTGACTGGATGCAGACGAGGCCGTTGCTCGCCCGGCGCCGTCGTGCCGGGGATTGGGTGGCGGTAGTAATACTCGGCGCTGGCGATCAGGAGCAGGTAGGTGAGGAGATAGACCGCGTCGGTCCAGCCCGCGCTCCGCGCGTTGGTCTGGACGAGCACCAGGTCGAACGTGAGATCGGCAATGATGCTGACACCGACGCCGGCCAGGAGCAGCCGGAACGCCCGCCGATTGCCGTCGAGGGGGCCACGCAACAAGACGGTCGTGATGCCGAGGAGGATGAGCAGACTCACCAACGGGTAGGCGAAGGCGAGGACGGTGACCGCGAACGCGCCCTGACCGCCTTCCCACGTGGGACGCACCGTAAAGAACCAGATGACCACGCCGCCGCCGATGAGCACCATCGCGGCGTCGAGCGCGAACTTCCAACGCTCCAGCCGCGTGCGTCGAGCCAGGGGGAAGCACAGCAGCGCCGTCATGATGAGGAGGCTGTCGAGCAGATAAAACGGGTCCGCCCAGGAGACCGGCGGATTGGTGCCCAACGCGGTGAGGTAGTAGACGGATACGGCGTTGCCGATGAGGACCGAAAGGCATCCCACCGCGAGCAGCCGGAGGGCGGACCGGACTCCCGGGTCCAGGACCGCGTTTCGCGAGGCCAGGGCGTTGAGCGCCACGCAGGCCGCGTTGAGCGGCATGAACCCGACATTTCCGAAGAGATCGCGCAGCAGAGGACTGCCCCAGCCGCTCCGTTCCCACCAGAGGTAAGCTATGGCATAGCCAGCGGTTACGGCGGTTATCGGGCCCGGTACGAACGGGGGCCCGACGCCCCCCTCGCCACTGGGGTGGGGACGGGTCGAATCCTGGATCTGCGATGTCACCCTGTCGGCTCGATTTGGGAGCAGGTCGCCCATAGGCAAGGCTGATGCCGGTCTACCCGGCTCGTTTGCCTTCGGGTCCGCCCAGTGGATACCTTGGCGAACCTGTGAGATCCCACGAATCCTGGAGCAAGCGGTCCCGGTTGGCCGTTGGGTACGCCGCTCGCGTGCTCGGCCTCGCCGCGATCTACTACGCGGCGGCGCGCCTGGGCCTCCGCTACGCCTCGGTTGGCGAGAGCGTGTCACTGGTGTGGCCCTCCACCGGGATCGCATTCGCGGCCTTGACGCTGCTCGGCCTGCGGTACTGGCCCGGCGTCATGCTGGGGGCTTTCCTGGCCAATGCCGCTACCAGCGTTTCGCTCACCGCCGCGATCGGCATCGCGGTCGGCAACACGTTCGAGGGACTGCTCGGAGCCTTTCTGCTTCGGCGGGTCGCGGGCGGGGCGCTCAACCTCGCCAATCTCGCCCACGTTCGCACCCTCGTCTTCGCCGCGGCTCCGCTCGGGGCGCTCGCCAGTGCGGCGATTGGCGTCTCCAGCCTGTTCGCGACCGGCGCGCTCCCGTCGACGCAAGCTCCCGAAGCCATCATCGTGTGGTGGGCGGGCGATCTTCTCGGCGCGCTGGTCGTCGCGCCGGTGTTGCTCGCCTGGATCCCACGACCAAGAGCGCGAGCGGGCACCTCTAGGATTTTCGAGTTGACGGCGCTGTGTCTCGGAACCGTCGTGGCCGCCGACCTCGTGCTGGGGCACCTGTTCCGGACCCCGCTGCTTCAGCGGATCGAGTACCCCTACCTGCTATTCCCTTTCGTGATCTGGGGAGCTCTGCGCTTCGGCGCGCGGGGGGCGTCGCTCCTGACCCTCACCGTCGCCTCGGTGGCGGTGTGGCACACGATCGAGGGCAGCGGTCCCTTCCTCGCGACCACGGCCGGCGGCACCCTGCTCGCGTTCGCGGTGTATCTCGCGACGCTGGCGGTCACGGGTCTCATGCTCGCCGCGGCGGCTCAGCGGGAACGGGCGCAAGCGACGGGCGCGCTGCAACAGAGCGAAGAGCGGCTTCAGCTCGCGCTCGGCGCCGCGCGCATGGGGATCTGGTTCTGGTCGGTCGAGACCAACACGCTGTCCTGGGACGACCGGTTGTGCCGTCTCTACGGGCTCGCCCCGCGAGATCGCGTCTCGACGTATGAGGAGTTCATCGCGCGGGTTCACCCGGACGACCGGACATTCGTGACCAGCTCGGTGCGCCGTGCGCTGGAGGGCAACGGCGACCTCGACTACGAGTTCCGGATCCTGCTGCCCGACGGGCACGTTCGGTGGATCGCGGACCGGGGACAGGTCGGCCGAGACGAGAGCGGGCGACCGACGTACATGACCGGCGTCTGCATGGACACGACGGACCGCCGTCAGATCGAGGAAGGCTTGCGGCAGGCCCATCGGATGGAGTCGGTCGGGCGCTTGGCCGGCGGCGTAGCGCACGAGGCGAACAATCAGATGACGGTGGTGCTGGGCGCGGCCCGGCTCATCCTGGACCACCCCAGCCTGCCCCCGGCGGTCCGCTCCGATGTGGAATGCATTCGACGAGCGGCGGGGCGCACGGCCGCGGTGACCGCTCAGCTGCTGGCCTTCAGCCGCCGGCAATTCCTTCATCCAGAGGTCCTGGATGTCAACGCGGTCGTGGCGGGTTGGGAGCCTGTGCTTCGGCGGGTGATGGGAGAGGACTGCGCGGTCCTGTTGCGGCTCGCCCCCCAAGCCGGGCGGATCAAGGCCGATCCCGGCCAGCTCGAGCAGGTGCTGCTCAACCTTGCGCTCAACGCCCGGGATGCGATGCCGCATGGCGGCAGTCTCACGGTGGAAACGTCGCGCACCGAGCTCACGCCCGGATACGCGCGCCTCCGGACCGGAATGCGGATCCGACCCGGGCTGTACGCCGTGGTCGCCGTGAGCGATACCGGCCATGGCATGGACCAGGCCACCGCGAGCCACATCTTCGAGCCGTTCTTCACGACGAAGGCACCGGGCCACGGAACTGGGCTGGGGCTTTCGACGGTCTACGGGATCGTGAAGCAGTCCGACGGATACGTGTGGGCGTACAGCGAGCCGGGCCTCGGTTCCACGTTCAAGGTCTACCTGCCGATCACCGACGAGGTGCGGCGCGAGCCCGAGGAGCCGCAGACACAGGAACCGACGGCGACGGGTCAGTCGGTGTTGATCGTCGAGGATGAGTCGAGCGTGCGCGAGATCGCCCGCCGGGCGCTCGAGGACGCCGGCTATCGGGTGCTCGAAGCGGCGACGGGACGGGATGCGCTCGACGCGATCACACAGGCCCCACGCCGCTTCGGCCTTGTACTCAGCGACGTGGTGCTCCCGGGGATGAGCGGACCGGAGTTGGCGCGGCGGGTCGAGGAGGTGGCTCCCGGCACTCCGATCCTTCTGACGTCCGGGTACCCCGACGGGGAGATCGACCGCCGCGGATTGCTGGCACCCGGCGCGGCGTTCATTCAGAAGCCGTTCACTCCGGAAGCGCTCGTGCGGAGGGTGCGGCAGGTGATCGGGGAGAACGGCGACGCCGGGAACCGCCCCGGCTAAGCGGTTTTCGGAATGCGGTTCCGCAGCTCCTGCGCCCGCTCGAGATGGCGCTGGATCACCGGCGCGATGCGATCGATGAAGGCGCGAATGTCGTCGGTCGATGTGGCGCGCTTGGCCTGCTCCGCGAAGTCTCGCAGCACCTGATCGGTCGCGACCACTTTCTCGAGGTATAGCCGGTCGAACTCCGGGCCGCGGTTCGTCGCGCGCAGCGCGACCATTTCGTCCTCCACGATGGCGCCCAGGGGATCACTCGCGGGAAGGCGCGGCGTTATGCTGAGCGCCTTCACGAGCTGCTCGCCCTCGACCCGAAGCTCGTGGTGCTCCTCCGTCACCGAGGCGGCGAACGCTTTCACGGCAGAGTCGGTCGCCTTGTCGACAGCGAGCGCGGCAGCGATACTGTCCGACCGGCTGGCATCATCCAGGATTCCGAGGATGCCCGCGTCGGTGAACGCCGCCCCGATCTCCACGAATCCAGTCATCGGACTCAGCGCAGCCGTATCGCCGGGAACGCGCGCTTGCGTAACCGTGGGGTCGCGACCGGACACACGCTCGATCGTCCCACAGGCTCCGAAGGCTCCGAGAACAAACGGGCAGACTAACAGCACAGCCGCCGTCGCGTTGCGCAAACGCCCTCCCGATTCGAGTCCCTGCCTGTCTCGTGCTCGCTCCAAGACTACGCGGCGCAGAGCGCTTCCAGTGTGACGCCCCTCACCCACCTGCCCGCACCGGGCCCTTGACGATCCTTAGTTCGGATGCCATCCGTCATTCGTTGGCTCCGTATAACCAGAGACAAGGGGGACCCATGGCCCTGAGTATGAATAAGACCGACGGCTCGCGGACCGTCGTGTCGGATGAAGCGGCCGGTCGTTTCGCCAAAAGTCACAGCGGACCGGTGCTTCAACCGGGCGGCGCCGGTTACGACGATGCCCGGACGATCTGGAATGCGATGATCGACCGTCGCCCCGGCCTGATCGCGCGGCCCGAGAATGCGGCCGATGTCGCCAAGGCCATTCGCTTTGCGCGGGAGCACGACCTCGTCGTCGCCGTGCGCGGCGGCGGCCACAACATCGCCGGGAGCGCCGTTTGCGACGGCGGACTCGTCATCGACCTGTCGCTGATGCGATCGGTTCGGGTCGATGTCGCGAAGCGGACGGCTCAGGTGGGCGGCGGCGCCACGCTCGGCGACGTCGATCGGGAGACACAGGCCCATGGGCTGGCGCTTCCGCTGGGCATCAATTCCACGACCGGCATCGCGGGACTCACGCTGGGCGGTGGGTTCGGGTGGCTGAGTCGCCGGCTCGGGCTCACCATCGACAACCTCCTCTCCGCGGAGGTCGTCACGGCCGGCGGCGACGTCATTCGCGCCAGCGCAAGCGAGCATCCCGATCTCTTTTGGGCGGTTCGGGGCGGCGGCGGGAATTTTGGGGTCGTGACGTCATTCGAGTTCCGACTGCACCCGATCGGGCCGGAGGTCCTCGCGGGCTTGGTCGTGCACCCCCTCGCGGCCGCGCGTGATGTGCTCCGGTTCTACCGCGACTTCTTGCCGACGACGCCTGAGTCGCTCTCGTGCTGGTTCGTGTTGCGGCAGGCCCCGCCGCTTCCGTTCCTGCCGGCGGCGTGGCATGGCAAAGAGATTCTCGCGTTGGCGATGTGCTGGACGGGTGATCCAGCCGAAGGCACCCGAGTCCTGGCACCGTTGCGTGGCTTCGGTCAGCCGCTCGCCGACGTGGTTGGGCCGCAGCCGTACGCGGGGTGGCAGACGATCCTCGATCCGCTGCTCGGGGCGGGTATGCGGAATTACTGGAAGTCGCACGACTTTCGCGAGCTGCCCGACGGCCTCATCGACGTTTTCATCGATTTCGCCGGGAAGCTGCCCGATCCGCAGACGGAAATCGCATTCGCGCAACTGGGCGGCGCCGTCAGTCGCGTGCCGCCTGAGGCGACGGCCTATACCCATCGCGATGCCCAGTTCGTGGTCAACGTGCACGGGCGTTGGGCCGATCCCGCGAAGGATGCCGAGTGCATCGGCTGGGCCCGGGACCTTTTCCGGGCCGCTGGTCCGTTCGCCACGGGCGGGGTGTACGTGAATTTTTTGACGCAGGAGGAAGGCGACCGCGTTCGCGCGGCGTACGGCAGCAACTACGATCGCCTGGTTCTGCTCAAGAGCCGCTACGACCCCTCGAATCTGTTCCGGGGGAACCAGAACATCCGGCCGGCCGCCTACGCCTGACCGCGGCCGTTTCCAGCGCCGGCAGGCTCGACGCGGGCTCGCCGCGCGCGAGGACGGCGCAACGGTGCCGCCGTGGCGGAAACGCCGGACATCGCCAATTGGGCTCGCAGCGCGGGGGTAATACGCTTCCGGACGATGGCCTGAGCCAGCTGAGCCAATCGCGGCTCGGCATCGGCGGCGAGCGCGCGTGCCTCACCGCCAATCGTTGCCAGTACCGGGACTCCGTCCTCGAAGAGCACGCGATTCGGCGCGAGCGCAGGCACGCGCTCCCCCGGAGTGACGATGCCGGTCAGATTGAGCGGATCGGCGCCGCTCACGGCGATGAGCACACCACGGCCCGGCTCCCGTCGGATCGCGCGGAGCTGACCGACCGCCTCGGCCAACGCGAATTGCTCGCCGGCCATGCCGGCCACGAACCGCCCACCCCGAATCTCGCCCCGCGCCTCGAGACGCCGATACACGACCAATAGCTCACGCCAGGCCGGCGCATTGGCCTCGCGATCGAGCAGTCGCCGGAACACGACGCCGTAGCGGCGCAGCAGCGCGCGAGCGTGGTGCTCGACCCGGGTCGGTTCGTTTGGGCTCGACGCCCCGCCCAGCAGCGCCCACCGGCCCGCGCTCTCGATGCCGAATGGAACGGTGCGGTGGCGTCGCATCGCATGCGCGAGCGGCTTCCGCTTCGATGAGGGCGTGATGAGGGCGCGAAGGCCGGCGAACCCGTCGGAGGTGACGACTCCCAACGCGGCCAACTCCGCCAGCGCTTGCTCCACTTGAGTCGGCAGGAGGTTCGAGCCCGCGACCAGCTCCTGAAAGAACGAGGCGCCGCGGCTCCGAATCACGTCGAGCACTCCCCTCGCATACTCCGAGAGGGGCTCGCCCATGTCGGCGGGCCGATCGCCGAGCCATGTACTGGCATGTTCCCGGAGAAACAGGGCCACCGGCGTCGATCGGATCGGACCGGCGGCGCGCTTGGGGCGCTCGCGATTTCCCTCGGGTTCGGACCGACCGTCGATGGACAATCGGCCCCAGCCGACCCGGCCGGTGAGGCACAAGGTGTCGAGCAGCGCCGGATCATACTCCTCGCACCGCGCGGACAGCACGTCGGATTCCCACGCCCCCGCGGGCAGCTCGAAGCCGTCCAGTTGCTCGACGACCGCCGCAACTCCGGGAAGGCCCGCCACCCGCTGACCCGGCTCGAGTCGCTGCCACGCGAACAGGAAGCGCATGAAGTCCGCCGAGCTGACGGGCTCGATCTCGGCGCGAAGGCGATTCAGGGTATAGCGGTGGATGCGGGAGAGCAGGCGCCGGTCGCACCACTCGGTCAGTCCGGTCCGGGCGTCCGGAGTGAAGCGGCCCCGGAGCACGACCCCTTCCGCTTCGAGCGCGGCGAGTGCGATGCCCGTCGCTTCTTCGGTGATGCCGAGTGGGGAGCCCAGTGCCACCGCCGTAACCGGTCCCAACATTCCGAGCCGACCGCGCAACAGCTCTCGCGCGTCCGGCGTGTCGGATTGCACCTCACCCAACCGTTCGGTGGCGAGCCAGAGCACTTGCCCGTTCCGAACCGTGACCGCGCGAGCGCGTCCCTCGCTCATCAGCGTCTCGAACCATTCGACCCAAGACACACCCTCACGACCAGCCGTTCCCTCCGCCTCGGTCAGAAATCCCGACGTCAGCAAGGCATCGTGCAGCTCGTCGGCATTCCTTGCGTCGGGCCACGCTTCATCCCGCACCCGAGCGATGGCGGCCGGGTCGAGCGCGCCGAGGTCATCGGCGGAGGTCGGCTCCAAGCTCCGCCGGGTCTGGACCGCCTGCGTGCGGCGCTCTTCCAGCGGAGCGTCGTCCAGGAACGCATACGGCCGAGCATTGATGATCTCGTGAGCGAGCGGCGAGGGCTCCGGAAGATCGCGGGCCACGCAGCGGATCTCGCCCGCCGCGATCCGCGTGAGGATGTCGCGGAGTCCGTCGAGGTCCATCACCTCACGCACGCAGTCGTCGATCGCCTGCCGTACCAGCGGGTGCTCGGGAATCTCTCGATCCCCCGCGATGTTCTCGAGGCACGCAGCCGCGTCGGGGAAGGCGGCGGCGAGCAGATCATCCGCCTCCATCCGCTGAAGCTGGGGTGGGACTTTGCGGCCACCCCGGCTCCGCGGGATGGCGAGCGCAATAGTCGCGTTCCAGCGCCACCGCGTCCCGAACATCGGCGCGTCCAGCAATGCCTGGATCAGAATGCCCTGGACCGTGTCGGGATGCAGGAAACGGAAAACGGTATCGAGCGGGAACGAGTGCTGCGGGCCGAGCGACAACAACAGACCGTCCTCGGTCGCCGCGGCTTGCAGCTCGAAGTTGAACTGGCGACAGAATCGCTTGCGGAGCGCGAGGCCCCAGGCCCGGTTGAGACGGCTTCCGAAGGGCGAGTGGATCACCAGCTGCATGCCGCCGGACTCGTCGAAAAAGCGCTCGGCCACGAGCGTCGTCTGGGTCGGGAGGACACCGAGCAGGCGGCATGTCTCCGCGAGATAGTCGACCAACTGACCTGCGCCGGCACGAGCGTCGTCGCCGTCGCCGAGAATGTGCCCCACCCACGCCAACGCCCCGGCGCGGTCGCCGAGCCGAGGCTCGAGCTCCTGTCGCAGCTCCGACACTGCCGCCGACAGCTCCTTGCTCCGCGCCGGCGCCTCGCCCAGCCAGAATGGAAGACCCGGTGGCTGGCCGCGAGCGTCTTCCACCCGCACGACGCCCTGCTGCACTCGGAGAATCCGCCACGAGAGGTTGCCAAGCTGGAAGATGTCGCCGGCGGTGCTCTCGACCGCGAAATCCTCGTTCACCGTTCCGAGGAAGGTGCCTTCGGGCTCGAGCACGACCCGGTAATCGGCAGTGTCCGGAATCGCGCCGCCCGACGTGATGGCGAGCAGCCGAGCACCCCGCCGGCCACGCAGCCGGCCGTTGATCGCATCGTGATGGACCAGCGCGGCCCGGCGCCCCCGGCGGGTGGAAAAGCCTGAGGCCAGCATCCCAACGACCGCGTCGAACTCTTCCCGCGAGAGATTCCGATACGGGTACGCTCTCCGTACCAACGCGAACAAC
This sequence comes from Gemmatimonadales bacterium, assembly GCA_035487215.1. Taxonomy (GTDB): domain Bacteria; phylum Gemmatimonadota; class Gemmatimonadetes; order Gemmatimonadales; family GWC2-71-9; genus DASQPE01. The sequence goes on along the minus strand of DATHMJ010000062.1, from coordinate 4,047 downwards.
CCGTCCTCAGTCCAGTCCTCGCACGCAGTTTCGGCGACGATTTGTTGGGCGAGAACGTCGAGCGGTTGCTCGCGAAGCACGAGGCGATCGAGCTTGCCCTGCCGAACCGCACGGAAGAGCGCCGTGGACTCGACCAGCTCGTCGCGAGAAAGCGGGAAGAGGCGGCCCCGAGGCGTGCCGGAGACGGTGTGACCGGAGCGTCCCACACGCTGGAGGAAGGTCGAAATGCGCCGCGGCGAGCCGAGCTGGCACACGAGATCCACGTGGCCGATGTCGATGCCGAGCTCGAGTGATGCCGTCGCGACCAGGGCCTTGAGGTGCCCCGCCTTGAGCCGCTCTTCCGCGTCGAGGCGAGTCTCTTTCGCCAGGCTGCCATGATGCGCGGTGACGGCGACTTCTCCCAGTCGCTCCGCCAGGTGACGGGCCACGCGCTCCGCGAGACGACGAGTGTTGACGAACACGAGCGTCGTCCGATGGGCGCGAATCAATTCGGCGAGGCGATCGTACAGCTCGGTCCATACTTCGCCGGCCATCACCGCCTCCAGCGGCGACTTCGGGAGCTCGAGGCCCAGCTCCAGGTGGCGCCGATGCCCTTCGTTCACGATGGTCGGCGCCGGGCGATGCGAATCCGTCCCGACCAGCCAGCGCGCCGCCTCCTCGATCGGCTCGACGGTAGCGGAAAGGCCGATCCGCTGCACCGGTTGCCGGGCCACATGCGCAAGCCGTTCGAGGCTCAACGCCAGGTGCGCGCCGCGCCGGGTCTCCAGCACTGCGTGGACCTCGTCGACGATGACGGTCCGCACGGTCCGCAGCATCTCCCGGCTTCGCTCCGCCGTGAGCAGGAGATACAAGGACTCCGGCGTCGTGACGAGTATGTGCGGCGGAGCCTTGAGCATGGCGGTGCGCTCGGCTGCCGGCGTGTCGCCCGAGCGTACCGCGGCGGTGAGTCGGGGGGCACCGAATCCCATCTCTTCGGCGAGCCGTCGAATCTCGCGACGAGGCTCCGCCAGGTTGCGGTGTACGTCGGTGCTCAGCGCCTTGAGCGGGGAGACGTAGACGACCCGGGTCTCCTCGGGCAGGTCTCCGGTCAGGCTGTCGCGCAGCAGCTGGTCGATCGCGATAAGGAAAGCGGCGAGCGTCTTCCCCGATCCGGTGGGCGCGGCGATGAGCGTGTCGTGGCCCGCGCGGATGGCTTCCCAGCCACGGCGCTGAGCCTCAGTGGGACGTCCGATGCAGTCGGTAAACCAGCGGCTGACGACGGGATGAAAGCTTTGGAGCGGCATGCCGGAAATATAGCCCGCCCCAGCAACCGGTCTCGCGCGGGCGTTGGGATCACCCTATGGTCCAACGACTCGTCCGAAGGAGGAGAAATTGCCCGCGACGTACGCCCGGCGCCTCGGCCTGTTTTCCGGGACCATGGCGGTGATTGGCGGGATCATCGGCGGCGGGATTTTCCGCACGCCGGCGACGGTGGCCGAACGCGTCGGCACGTCCCAGCTCGCGCTGGCGGCGTGGGTGGTCGGCGGCGTGATCGCGCTGGCCGGGGCGCTGTGCTTCGGTGAGCTCGGAGCGCGGCGTCCCAAGGCGGGCGGCGGATATGTGTACCTCAAGGACACCTGGGGACCGCTGGTCGCCTTCCTGTACGGCTGGGCCCTCCTCCTGGTGATCGCCACCGGGGCGATGGCGGCGGTGGCAGTGACCTTTGCCAACTACGCCCTCGCATTGGCCGGCTTGCCGCAACATCTCACGGTCCCGGTCGCGATCGGAGCGATCCTGCTGCTCAGCGGCATCAACTGGCTGGGGGTCGAGCCCGGCGCCATCACCCAGAACCTTCTCACGGTGCTCAAGCTGGGCGCGCTGGCCGCGCTCGTTGCAGTGGGGCTGTTTGCCGCCGTCCCGGCGCCACCCGTCGTGGCTCCGGTCGTCGCGTCCTCGGGCATTGGCGGCACCGTGGCCAGCGTCGGGGCCGCGCTGGTCCCGATCCTCTTCACCTATGGCGGCTGGCAGCAGACCAACTTCCTCGCCGAAGAGATCATCGATCCCGAGCGTAACCTCCCGCGTGCGCTTCTGCTGGGTGTCGGGGTCGTCGTCGCGGTCTATCTACTGGCCAATGTGGTCTATCTGAGGGTGCTCGGCGTCTCGGGTCTCGCCGCCAGCCCTGCGCCGGCCGCGGATGTGATGGGGCGGCTCCTCGGATCTGCCGGCGCCTCGCTGATCGCCGGCGGCATCGCGGTCTCGACACTTGGATTCCTGAACCTGGTCATCCTCGTCACGCCGCGAGCCCTGCAGGCCATGGCCGCCGACGGCGTCTTCTTCCCCCGCCTGGCGGTGCTCCACCCGCGATACCGGACGCCAACCGCCGCGATCGCGCTTCAGGCGGTGTGGGCCGTAGCACTCACGCTGTCGGGCACGTTCTCGCAATTGGTCGACTACGTCGCGTTCGCCGACTGGATTTTCTTTGGACTGACGGTGGCGGGGCTCTTCGTGTACCGCTCGCGGGATCGAGAATCGGGACGCCCGTCCAACGGGTTCCGAGTGCCCGGATTTCCTTGGACCGCGGGATTGTTCGTGGCGGCGGCCCTGTACGTGGTGCTCAGCTCGGTGCTGGCCAACCTGCGGAATGCCGCAATCGGAACCGGCCTCCTCGCGCTCGGGATCCCGGTGTACGCCTACTGGCGTCACCGATCGCAGTCGAGCCGCCCCGTCGGTTAGGGCGGCCACCCCCGCGGCCGGGTTTCCGAGAGCAGGATCAAGGTTCGGGTGGCCGTTGCGGCGTGGAGTGTGGCGGGCAGCGTGAGCGGAGGCGGTTCGTCGGGCGGCGAGCCATTCTCCCGTGCGGCGGCCTCAGAGGCCGCGAGCGCCTGCGCGAGTCCGGGCGGCACAGGGGGGCCGTGGTCCGCCACGCGGAGCACCAGCTCCTCCACCGGGGCGTGGCCCCCTTCGTCGGTCGTCGTGGCGGCCTCGACCGTGACGAAGCCGACGGCCGGTACCCAGATCGGACCAGCGGAGAGCCCCGAGAGGAGCCCCGGCGTCAGCGGCAGGCTTTCACCGCGGAGCGTGATGACGCCGAACCCCCGCTCGCCGATGCGCCGGCGGGGATGCAGGAGCGCGGCGTAATTCCACGGCAGGGTGGCGGCCAGCGCTTGCGCTACGGTGGCTTCCAACATGCCGCGCACGGCGTGGACGATGCCATCGTTGCCGACGGACCGGCGGTCGGTCATGCTTGCCTCTGGGAAGGTCCCTCAACGTCACGTCCGCCAACGGACTTGTCAACGCGTCGCCGGCCGGCCGGGATGGAGCTTGCCCTGGCCGCGGCCCTTCAGATAGGCGTAGATCGCGCCGAGCTTGTCTTCATCCATCGAGCCGACGAAGCTGGGCATGCCGTTGGCCGCGCGGCTCCCCCGCATGACCCGCCAGAACTCGGCGCTATCCACCCGACCCGTCCGGAAGCTCTCGATGAGATAAGGCGCGATCGTGCTGCCGGTCGCATCCTGTCCGTGGCACCGGGCGCAGTCGTGGTTGTAGTACTTCCAGCCGGTGTACAGCGTGGCGTCGACCGTATCGAGCGCCACGGGGTGGTAGGGGTCCGTCGGCGTGAGCGGCGGCTTCCCCGGCGGAGCCGTGGGGTCCGCGCGTGGCGCGCGTTCGATCTCGGTCGCGCGGCCCGAGTCGGGGGGGCCGGTGCGGGCGGTGCTGTCCCCGGCTGAGCCTCCCCCATCGCGTCGGCCCGAGCAGGCGCCGAGCGCTGCGGAGCCCGCGATCAGGATCGACAGGGTCAAGCGATGCATGGTTCGTCCTCCGTTGTGCGCTACGTGTGCAATGGCGTGCCGTCTTGTGAGCCCGCTCACAGCGGGTCCCGCGACCTGCCCGTAACCTCGCACGGCGCGACCTGCCCCGCGCGGCGACGTTCGCATTGTCGAGCCGCACCGTCCCAACATCGACCGGCATCTGCTGCCCCAGCATCGGTTTGGCGGGTGCTGCCGCGGTCGCCGCAACCGGGTCGGTCCGGGCATACGCGTTGCAGACAAAGCGCCAGTCCAACCCGGT
>DATHMJ010000061.1:0-2747 GCA_035487215.1 Gemmatimonadales bacterium | reverse complement strand
CCGCACGCGCCCAGGCACTCGACCTCGATGACCGTGTACTTCCCGTCCGGCGACGTGAGGCCGAGATCGCTGCAGCCGGTATGCTCGAGAAAAGACTCGACGACCTTGTCGGCGCCGGCGCAGAGGCAAGGCGAGGTCGTGCAAATCTGCACGAAGTATTTTCCCACGGGATGCTGGTGGTACATCGTGTAGAACGTCACTACACCCTTCACATACGCGGGCGTGAGGTTGAGTACGTGCGCAACCTCCGTCATCGCCTCTTCACTCACCCAGCCGCGATCCTCCTGGACCATCCAGAGCGCGGGGAGCAACGCGGCCATCTTCGTCGGGTAGCGCGTGAAGAGCGTATCGAGCTCCTCACGGCGTTTACCGGTGAACACCGGCTCGTGCGGTGCGGTGCTGGTGTCCGGGTTCATCGGTCGATCTCTCCCATCACGATGTCGATGGAAGCGTTGATGGCAATCACGTCGGACAGCAGGTGCCCCTCGACCATCTTGGAGATCGCCGAGAGATTGACGAAGCTCGGCGGCCGGATCCGCCAGCGCACCGGCTTCGACGTGCCATCCGAAACGAAATAGTAGCCCTTCTCGCCCTTGGGACTCTCGACCGCAACGTAACATTCTCCTGCGGGCGGACGAGGGCCTTCCATGACGTTCTTGAAATGGTGGATCATGGACTCCATTTCGTTCGTCGCTTTCGTCTTGGACGGAAGGATGATGCGCGGGTCATCGATGTTGATCGGGCCGTCCGGGAGGCGTTTCACCGCCTGCTCGAGAATCCGCACCGATTGCCGCAGTTCTTCCACGCGTACCAGGTAGCGATCGTACACGTCGCCGTTGGTCCCGACCGGTACGTCAAAGTCGTATGTCTCGTAGTCGAGATACGGAAAGTCCTTGCGCACATCGTAGGCCACGCCAGACGCGCGGAGCAGTGGCCCCGACAGGCCATAGTTGAGTGCTTCCTGTGGCGACATGACTCCGAGTCCCACCGTACGCCCAACCCAGATGGCGTTCTTGGTGAGCATGCGATCCACTTCGTAGATCGTCTTGGGAAACGTGGTGATGAAACCGCGCAGTCCCTCGATCCACTTGTCGGGAATGTCGGCGGCCATGCCGCCCACGCGCGTCAGGCTGGTCGTGAGGCGCGCGCCCACCCAGCCTTCGAGCAGATTGTAGATGTTTTCGCGTTCCTGGAACGACCAGAGAAACGGCGTGAACGCGCCGATGTCGATGCAGGTCGTACCGAGCCAGACGAGATGGCTGGCGATGCGCGAGAGCTCCATCGCGATTACGCGCAGCACCTTGCACCGTTCGGTGATCTCGATGTTGAACAGCCGCTCCGCGCCCAGCGAAAACGCCACGTTGTTTCCGGGCGAATTGAGGTAGTCCTCGCGGTCGGTCCACGGGATGATCTGGTTGTACTGGCGGTACTCGCCGATCTTCTCGAATCCGCAGTGCAGGTAGCCGATGTGCGGGATGCAGCGCACGACGGTCTCACCGTCGAGCTCGAGCACGAGTCGCAGCACGCCATGCGTCGCAGGGTGCTGCGGCCCGATATTGATGAGCATGTGTTCGGCAGCGAGATCGGGCTCGATGGACGGCGGCGCCTCGAGCGCTACGCTTGCGCCGCCGTTCGTCATGATCGGCACGCGCTGCGGCCGGCCCTGGGCGTCGAGGCCGGTCGTCGAGAGTTCAACCTCGATGGTGCGCTTCGTCGGCACGGCCTCGGTCACTCCCCGACTTTTTCGCCGGACTTGAGGCGGGCACGCATGTCCTCCGGCAGTTCATCGAAAGCGTCGGCGATCGTGAGTTCCTCCATCGAGTAGCGCGCCTCGGGGTTGGCAGCGAGCGCCTGGCGGAGCTGCTCGGACCGGCTGAACCTGCCTCGAAGAGGAAAATCCTTGCGGAGCGGGAATCCCTCGTTGTACTGCTCCCACATCAGGATGCGGCGCAGGTCCGGATGTCCGGCGAACCGGATGCCGAACATGTCGTAGCACTCCCGCTCGAGCCAGTCGGCGCCTTTGTGCACCGGCCAGACACTGGGCACCTCGAGCTTCTCCCCCTTGGGCAGCTGCGTCTTGAGCCGGAGAAACCGGCGGAACTTGATGGAACGAAGGTGCCACACGACTTCCAGCGGGCGCCCGTAGTCGCGATGCTCCACGGCTGTGACGTCGGAGAGATATTCGTAGCTCTGCCCCGGGTCGTCGTGCAGCCAGCGCACGAGGTCGAGGACCCTCGCTCGCTCCACCAGAACGGTGGTCTCGCCGTTGACGACGTCCGTGCGAAGCACCGAGCCCGGGAATTGTGCGGAGACCGCTGCTGCGCTCTGGTTCGCCGCGCCGCCGCGGTTTGGTACGTCGCGCGGCGTCGCCGGCGCGACGGTACTGCCCGCGCCTGCCCTCACTATCTCGAACTTGGGGCTCACGGCGCTTGCCGCGTCTGGTGCACGGAGTTGCCGAATGGTTCGCCCAGTTCGTCGATCAGTGCCGGCGGAATGTAGAGCTTGCTCGACGGGTCGGGCTCCATCTCATCCCGTAGCCCCTTGTTCGACATCCGCTCCGTCATCACCTTCTTCTGCAACATCATGATGCCGTAGATGAGGCCCTCCGGACGCGGCGGGCAGCCGGGCACGTACACGTCTACAGGAATGATCGTATCAATGCCCTGCACCACCGCGTAGTTGTCGAACATCCCGCCGGTGGACGCACAGGCGCCCATCGAGATGGACCACTTGGGCTGCGGCATCTG
>DATHMJ010000060.1:0-6389 GCA_035487215.1 Gemmatimonadales bacterium | reverse complement strand
CATGGCCGACGCGAACATGGCGACCATTTGGCGATTGGTCGCGTTCGATTGATCCTGGTCCGAGACCCCGTTCTGTCGGGCGAGCGGGTAGATCGATCCGAGACCGGGCAGCGGGATCCACAGCCATGGCTTGAGCACTCTGAGCGGGAATACGTGGTCTTCGATCCCGAAGAACCCACCGTGCTCGCCCGCCGAAATCAGCGGATGGTGCGCCGCGACGACGACGGCGCGCCCTTGGGCGCTGGCCAGGTCCGCGTGAAGCGAGTCCGCCACGGCGCGTTCGTCGCCGGCGCGGCATCCGGAGCCGGGCCCGACCGGCTTGGGTCCGCCATGGAGCCACCACTGCGTATCCAACAGGATCAGCCGGACGCGGGATCCCAGGTCAACCGCGGCTGGGCCGGGACAGCCGTCGGCCGGCAGCAGCGTGAGGTCAGGCGTCTCGCGCCGGGCGATCCAGCGCCCCTGCCGCCGGATCGCGTTCCAGCCATCGGGGCCGTGCTTCGCCCAGTCGTGGTTACCCGGAACGAAGATACCGCGCGCGCGGCCGGCCGCGACCACGTCCATCTGGGCGTCGAGGCGTCGCTCCATTTCGTGGCGGTCCGGCGCCGACGAATCCGGCATGCCCCGCGGGTAGACGTTGTCGCCGAGGAACACGACGACGCGCTGGCCGGATGCATTCCCGAGCGCGTCGGCCAGCGCGTGCAGGACCGGCTCGCCGCCCGGCGCGGGGGCACCGGCGTCTCCGATCAGAAATAGCGTCGTTTCGACCGCGGCGAGGGGCGGGCTCGGAGGCGGCGCCGCGACCGGGCCCGCCCCGGCGCACGCGGCGGCCAGGCCTACGCCGACGATCCATACCCTCATTGGAAGACGCGCTGGAAGACCTGGCGATGGATGCGGGCGAGAGCGGCGGTGAACTCGGGATCGTCGAGCACGAGGTCGAAGAGGCCGGAGTCGATAGCGCGGAACTCGAGGCCGGTCGGCGCGAGGCTGTGAGCGAAGTCCACCCACTCGGCGGCTCGAGTGGCGTCGTCCAACTGGGCGTAGTGGGCACCGATCAAGCCGACCTGGAACACCTTGTCGTAGTGGCCCGCCCGGTACGCGGCGCTCGCGGAGTCGACCAGCTTGGTGGCCTCGGCGGCGCGACCGGCGCCCTGGAGGCAAAGCGCACGGACCTCGGGAAAGCCGCTCAGGTCGAGCTCGAGACACGCGTCCGGGCGTCCCTGGCCCAGGAGCGCGACCGCCTCGATCGTATTGCCGCCTACGAACGCGGGCTCCAGGCTGAGTGCCCGACGACTCTCGCGGATGGCGACGTCGTACCGGCGGGCGCCGAGAGCGGTCAGCGCGAGGTCGCCGTGCATGCTGGCCGATAGCGGGTCCAGCTGGACCGCGTTCGCGATCTGGGTGAGCGCTTCCGGATAGTGACCCGCTCGGGCGAGCACCAGGCCGTACGCGAGATGCGCCTGCGCCGAGTTGGGCATGAGCGCGAGGGCGCGAGCGAGGTCGGTCCGCACCGCCTCGTCCGGAGCCCATGCCATGATCCGAACCATCGCCCGGGCGATGTATCCCGCCGGGAGCGACGAGTCGAGCGCAATCGCGCGATTGGCCAGCGACGAGGCCCGCACGAACGTGGGATACGGATCGCGGCCGCCCCGATATCCGAGCGAGACCCAGTCGCGCAGCACGTCGGAGAGCGCTGCGTAGGCGGGCGCATAGGCCGAGTCCAGACGAATGGCCGCCTCGAACGCGGTGATGGCGTGATCGAGACCCTCGGGGCTGGTGCGTCCGACCCAATAGCTGCCGCGGAGATACGCCTCGTACGCCGCACTCTCCGTCTCCGCAGCCGGGGGATCGGTGCGGATTCCGGGAAGCGCCAGCGCGAGGGCTCCCGCCACCTTGCCGGCGATCTCCTGCCGCAGTGCGATCACGTCCTTCATGCTCCGGTCGTACGACTCGGCCCAGAGATGCGCGTCGGTCTTGGCCTCGATGAGCTGGAGCGTGATCCGGATCCGGTCGCCCTCCCGCTGGACCGAGCCTTCCAGCACGTGGCGAACGCCCAGCGTGTCGGCGATCTGCGGGACAGTGAGTCCCTTGCGCGCGAGGGCCATCACCGAGGTCCGGGAGATCACCTTGAGGCCGCGGATCCCCGCCAGCTGCGCGATGATCTCCTCCGTCACCCCCTCGCTCAGGAACACCGACTGGCTGTCGGCGCCGTAACTCACGAGCGGCATGACGGCGATGGACGCGCGGTAGGCGGCCGACGGATCGGCGGTGCTCGCGACCGGGGCGACCGGAGGGGCGGAACGTCCACCCGAGCCCAACGGCAGCAGGGTCGAGGCCGCGAGCGCCACCGCGGCAACGGCGGCCGACGCGAGCAGCAAAGCCCCGGTCCGGCTGCCCCGCTCAGCGGGTAGCGCCTCCACGGCGCGACGCACGCCGCTCGCCGCGGCCCGGGCGTGGGCGTCGGCCGGCGTGGAATGCGTCGCCACCGCGTTCGCGGCGATCACTTGAAGGTCCATTCCGAACGCGTTGGCCGTCTGGTAGCGGTCTTTCGGATCCTTGCTGATGGACCGCTCGGTGGCCGCGATCAGGTCGGGAGTCAGATCCGGCCGCAGCTCGGCCAGCGAGGGCGGCGGGGTCGTGACATGCTGCTGCATCACGGCGCGGGCCGAGCGCCCGAGGAATGGCGGCCGTCCCGCGAGCATCTCGAAGAGCACGCAGCCCAACGAGTAGAGGTCGCTGCGGCCGTCCACGTCCGGGCGCCCCTCGGCCTGTTCGGGACTCATGTACGCCGGCGTGCCGATCGGCAGGCCCGTCAGTGTGAGGGATTGGCTGTTGCTATCGGCGCAGGTCTCGATGGCCCGGGCGATGCCGAAGTCCGCCACCCAAGCGTGACCATCGGAGAGGAGGATGTTTTCCGGTTTGATGTCCCGATGAATGACGCCCCGGCCGTGCGCGTACGTGAGAGCATCCGCCACCTCGCGCGCGATCCAGACCGCACCCGTCACCGACAAGGGCGGCTCCCGCTTGAGGCGCTCCCGCAACGACTCCCCCTCGATGTGGGGCATGACGTAGTACACCAGACCGCCGTCCTGCCCGGATTCGATTAGCGCGAGGATGTGGGGGTGGTTGAGGCGGGCGGTGATGGAGATTTCGCGGAGAAAGCGCTCGACGCCGATCGAGCTGGTCAGCGCGGGGTCCAGCAGCTTGATCGCGACCTGCCGGCCGAGTCGAACGTCCTGAGCCAGGAAGACCGTCGCCATGCCACCCTGGCCGAGCTCCCGCTCGATCGTGTAGCGCCCGGCGACGATCGCCTGTAACCTGCGCCCGAGCTCAGCGGTAGTATCGGGAATGGCCATGCCTCGCGCCTAAGTCAACTCCACTCGCTCGGCGGCTGGCCCCAGTCGGTCGCGGATCTGTGCCGCAAGCGCCGAAGCCGGGACCTTGCGCCGGAGCCGCAATTGGTACTCCAGGCCCCGAGCGCCGTTGTCTCCGGTCACGACGCCCGCGAAGCGCCAAGCCTTCGCCTGCGAGGCCAGAACCAGCTCCGCCGCCGGGCGGAGCGCCTCCGGCTGCGCTCCGAACACCCGGAGAACTGAATCGAGCGGCTTTTCGTTCCCGCCGCCCTCGCCCTCCTTGCCGCGCAGCCGTTGCGCCCGCTCGGTCAGCGCGTCGAGCTGCTCCGGGGACATCGACCGGAGCACCTCACGGTCCAGGACGGAGAGAAACATCCCGGTCCGGTTGACCGCCGCCACCTGACGGGCCTTCTGAAGACGGGCCCGGGCACGGGCCCCCTCGAGCGCGACCGGGTTTCTTCCGAAGTCGCTCCAGGCGAGGATGACGATGATCACGTTGAAGATCATCGAGACCGCCAGGGCGACCGTGATGATCTGCACTCCGGCCGCCAGCCCGATCACCATCGCGAGGAACACGTAGACCATGTCCTTACTGTCGCGAAGGCGAGCGCGGAAATTCATCGCGGCGACGATGCCGGCGAGGCTGAACGCCAGGGCCAGGCTGTTCTTCACCAGGATCACCACTCCGGCCACCACGGCGGGCAGAATGACGAGGGTCTGCACGATGGACTGTTGGTACCCCCGTTTTTGGCGGGTCATCGTATAGATCCAGGCCACGGGCAGCATGAGCAGGGTGGACCCGACCATCGCGAGGCCGGCGGCCAGCGCGGGCGCGAGCGGGACGGCACCCGTTGCCGTTGGGGTTGCCGCCTCCGGTGCCTGGGCCAACGTGGTCAGATCCCCGTGCTTGGGGATGCGCGCCAGCTCGTCCATGCGCTCGGCCGTGAACAAGTGACTGAGCTGGTTCGGGAAGAGCCGAACGAGCAACATCGTCCCGCTGATCAGCAAGACGTAGTAGGCGATGACCCGAACGAGCGGCATTTCGCTCAGCCGTTCGAGCGGGGACTGGCCCACCGGGCTGGACATAGGCCTCTCCAGATGGCGCAAGGTGCGATGGAGGGTCAACTTAGATGTTACGTGGGCGAGGGGAGCAGTACAAGGTTACTTTAGGCTGTCTTTCAAGCATGAGAGCGCCTGTGTCCGCCAAGCCCGCTCCCGTCACGCCCGGCACGGTCTTCTACTGGCTCGGCCTTGCCGTCCTGCTGATCGTCATGACGACGATCATCTGGAACCTGTTCACCTCGCCGGCCTCACTCGGCATCTAGGCTCTGTTCCACCCCTAGAGGTGGAACTCGACGAGATCCTCGGCGGGCCGCTCCCGCCGCTCGTGCTCGCGATGCGTGATCATCGAGTTGGGGGCGACGCTGTGCGTGAGCCACACGTTCCCACCAATGACGCTGTCGTCTCCCACCACGGTATCGCCGCCCAGAATCGTCGCATTGGCGTAGATCACGACGTTGTTCCCGATCGTCGGGTGGCGCTTCGTCTGCGATAGGGTCTTCCGGACCGATGCAGCGCCCAGCGTCACCCCTTGGTAGAGCTTCACCCGATCGCCGAGGACGGCGGTTTCGCCAACCACGATCCCGGTGCCGTGGTCGATGGCGAATCTGGCGCCGATCCTCGCCGCGGGATGAATGTCGATCCCCGTCCCCCGGTGGGCGAACTCGGTGAGCAACCGGGGCAGGAGCGGCGCGCCCAGGACATGCAGCGCGTGCGCCGGCCGGTACAACGCGATCGCGAGGAACCCGGGATAAGCGAGGATGACCTCGTCCCGGCTGGTGGCGGCAGGGTCGCCCTGGAAGATGGCGTCGGCATCGTCGAGCAGGGCGTCGTAGATGCCGGGCAGCTCCGCAAAGAAACGGTCGATGCTTGCCGGGTCGGTCGGGACCGAGGCGAGGGCGTGTCGGAGGCTCGCCTCCTCAGCCTCCAAATCGGCGACGGACGCGTGGCGAGCGCGGGAGAACTGGGGAAAAAGCAGCTCGAGCAATCCCCGGCCGAAGGCCTCGGCCAACTCGCGCAGCCCGAACGGCAGGGGGTACGCTTCGTGGGCGGCGGCAAGACGCTGATGGAAGGTCGTCATGGCCGGGTCCTGAATGGGTGTCAGGGCCAAAGCTAACCTCGCTTGACAGCCCCGCGGCCGCCCTGCACCTTGGCGCTGTGCTGCCCTGACGCCTTATAGCCCGCAACCCGGAGCGCCCATGTCCAGTCCGGTCCCAAGCCCAAGCAATACCCCCAGCACGAGCGGCGGCCTTACTCCAAACCTCGCCGGAGCACTCTCTTATCTGCTGGGTCCGGTCACGGGCATCATCTTCCTGCTGCTGGAGCGCACCAACAAGTTCGTGCGCTTTCACGCGATGCAGTCCACGGTGCTGGGCGTCGCGTGGATCGTGTTCAGCATCGCGCTCTCCGTCCTGAGCGGAATCGTCCCCGTGATCGGGTGGATCTTCGGCCTGCTCATCTCCATCGTGCTCGGTATCGGCGGCTTTATCCTCTGGTTGCTCCTCATGTGGAACGCATACCAGGGGAAGGAGTGGGAGCTGCCGGTGGTGGGGCCGTTCGCCCGGAAGCAGCTTACCGGCGGCGGCGCCTGACCTCAGGCGCGCCGCCTTTGGGCCGGACGCCGGGCCCGCGGGGCCACACCTGGGCCGAACGGTCGGTGTCGGGGAGCGCGTGATCCGGGTCCAGCTCGACACGAGTCACCTTGGGGGTGCCCGCGACGCGTAGGACATAGCGCCGGTCGCCGTTGAACCACACGCTCACCGGCACTTGGACCCGCTCGACCGCGCCGCCCTCGCGGGTGATCGCGAGCGGCACGGGCATGACGATCTTCCCCCGGTTCTCCAGCACGATCTCCACCGAATCGCCGACCGTCCGAACCGTGTCGAGCGCCTGGTCCAGCTTCCAGGTCTCGTAAAACCACTCCTTCCAGAACCACGAGAGGTCCTGGCCGGTCACGTCGTCGAACGTGTTCCAGAA
>DATHMJ010000059.1:0-7283 GCA_035487215.1 Gemmatimonadales bacterium | reverse complement strand
GTCCGGAGACCGAGGCGGCGACTGCCGCCAATCAGCGCGAGCGTTCGGTCGCTCGCGAATACGCCGCGCTCGAGGCGCTCGTCGTGCGGGCCGAGAAAGCCGCCGAGCAGCTTCGATCGCTGGAGTCGATCTCCGAAACGGCGGCGGCGGTGGAGGCCATGCACGAGCGCTTCGCCGGCGTCGAAAGCCGCCTGTCCGGCCTCGAGCAACTAGGCGCCCGGTTCAGCGGCGTCGAGGAGCAGGCGGAACGGGTCGCCAAGACCCAGACGCGCACCGAGGCACAGCTCTCCCATGCGTCCGAGGGGATCGAGCGGCTGCAAAGCCAGCTCAGCGCGGTGGGCGATAAGGTGGATACCGCCTTGGTCCTCCGGTCGGAGCTGGACCGATTCCTGAGTCTCGAGAGCCCGATCGCCGCGCTTCGGGGTGAAGCGGATACCCTCCGGACCCAACTCGCCGATCTGGCCGACAACGTAGCCCGCATGCGGGGGCAACACGACGACGCGCTCCGTGCGCACCGGCACACGATGGGGCGGCTGGAATCCTTCGACCAGGAACACCAGGGCGCGTCGGGCAAGCTGGAGGACCTCGAGCGCCGCGTCCAAACAGCCGAGCGGTCCCTCGAGCCGGTGGCCCAGGCGGCCGAGTCGATCCCCAGTGTGCAGCATCAACTCGCCGTCCTCAAGACGCTGGCCGAGCAGGTCACCCACAGGACGGCATCCCTGGAGCAGCAGCGGGAGGCGGTCGATCGGGCCGCGACACAGATCTCCCAGCTCACGCGGCTCGACCGCGAGCTGGACGTCTGGGTCCGGCGCCAGGAAGAGCAGATCCGGCGTTTCGCGGCCGTCGAGGCCAAGGTGGCCGAGGTCCAAGCTTTCCAGACCAAGGTGCTCGCCCGGACGGAGGAGCTCCAAGCCTCCCAGCGGAACGTGGACGAGGGTCAGCAGGCGGCCCGGCAGGCGCTTACCGACCTTCGGGAGCAGATGCGGAACAGCAGCGAGAGCTTCGAGCTGGAGAACCGCGGCCTGCATGCGGTCAGCGAACGGGTCGCCGACCTGCGGACGGCCGTCAAGGACTGCGAGGCGCGGTTCGCGGTGCTCGATACGGCGAGTCAGGGCGCGGCTGCGGTCCAATCGCAAGTGCGCGCGCTCTCCGAGCAGGCGACCGACCTGTCCGCCGAGATCACCCGCCTCTCCGAGGAGGCTCGCCGAATCGGGTCGCTCAGAGAGGAAGCGGAACGCCTGGACGCGACCACCCAGGCCGTCAGCACGGGCATGCAACGCATCCGCGAGCTGGAGCCCGAGGTTGGCGACGTTACCCGGCAGCTTGCCGCTCTCAAGGGTACCCGCGAGCTACTGGCCGACGGGCTGGAGCAGATGGAGATCGCCGCGGCGGAAATGGCGCGGCTGCGCGAGAGCCACGGCGAAGTGCAGGCGTGGCTCGCCAATGCGGACGTGTGGACCCGCAAGGTCCAAGCGCAGGTGAAGGACCTGAGCGGCCTCGAGCCCGTGGTCGAGAGAATCCGGGCCGACGTGGACGTGGTCAAGAACGCGATGGCCGGCATCGAGGCCCGTCGCGCCCTGGTGGACGAGGTGCACCAACGCCTCGATGGCCTGGGCAACGGCGCCGCCATGCTGGTCGAGCGGACGGAGACCTTGCAGGCCCGGATGGACAACGCCGAGAACCGGTTTGCCAAGTTGGCCCGCCAGGCGGATGAGGCACAGAAGATCTCGGAGACGATGGCCGGCGTGCAGAGCGCCGTCGGCGATGCCGAGGCCCGCATCGGCCTGGTCGGCGACTCGGCCCGCGCGCTGGAAGCGCGGGCGGGGGAGCTGGACGAGATGGAAGAGCGGATCCGCCTGCTGGGTCAGGAGCTGGAGCAGCGTCAAGGCGCCCTCGACCGTGCCACCGAGCACCTCGCCCGCGCCTCCGCGCTACGGCAAGAGGCGGCCGAGACCGCGCATCGCCTGGAAGAGCTGTCGCACGGCATCGCCGGCAGTCTGGAAACCGCCGAGCACCGGAGCACGAGTCTCGATCGCCTCACCGCGGAGCTGGAGAGCCGGGCCAACGTGCTGAAGCCGATCGACCGGCAGCTCGCCCGGTTCGAGGAGCTGCTCGCGAATTGGGAGGCGGCACAGGCCGAGGCGGCCCGGGCGCTCGAACAGACGGTGGCACGGCAGGGGGCGGTCGAAGCCCTCGAGGCACAGGTCAAGCACATCTTCGAGCTGGCCGAGAGCGCCGTTCAGCACATGCAGGCGATCGGCGGCGCCCGCCGGGAGGTCGAGGATACCCGGCGGCTGCTGGAAGAGACACAAGGCCAGTTCAAGGCGGCGGAGGGTGCGCTGCAGGGCTTCGAGGCACGCCGCAGGCAGTTGGAGCGCACGGAGCAGCGGCTGGCTCGCGCGGAGGCGCTGGCGATCGATGTTCGAACCACGGTGGAGGCGCTCCAGGCTCAGCGGGCGGTCGTCGATCACGTGATCGAGCGGGCCGGCGCGCTTGGCTTCCAGATGAAACAGGCGGAGGCATTGATCGAGGCGCTGCGCCGCGAGCGGACGCTGGCCGCGGACGTGAAGGCGGCGGTGGCAGCGGTGCGGGAGGAAGACGAAGAAGAGATCGAAGACCCGGACGCCTGAGCCGGCTTACTCGATTCCCTCGAGCGTCCAGAGATCGCCGCCCTTCGGGGCGGCGTGATCGAACACGACCCACTTCCCGTCTGGGGACCAAACCGGATAGTCGATCCGGATGTCCGGGTCGGCGAAGGCGAAGACTTGGTACGGCGGCTGGCCGTTCATGGGGTAGATCCACAGCGTCTTGTGGCCCCGCACGTCCATGATCAGCGACTGATCGGGGGAGAACGACATGTGCGCGCCGCTCGCCACGTCCGGTTGGCGGATCACGCTGGCGTCGGCCACCGAAACGCGGAAAATCTGCAGCTGTCCCCCCGCTTCGCCCCGAAATACCACCGCGCTTCCGTCTCGCGTCCACCGCACGAAGTGCCCGCTCGCCCCGGTGGACGTGAGCCGGCGTTGGTTCGACCCGTCCGCGTTCATCACCCACACCTCGCCCCGCCCGCTGCGATCCGACAAGAACGCGATCTGCTTGCCGTCGGGTGAGTAGAACGGGTTGATGTCCATTCCCGGGTCGGTAGTGAGCCGGGTGAGCCGACCGTCCGAGAGGCGGACCGTCCAGATGTCTGCGTTGCCGGCGCGAGCGGAAAAGAACGCGAGCGCTTGCTGGTCCGGGGACCAGTTCGGCTGGTAGTCACCGCCGGGCCCGGTGGTCACCTGGCGATCCGTCCCGTCCGCCAGGTCCCGCACCCACAGGTTCATCTCGCCCAACCGATCCGTGTTGAAGGCGATGCGGCGCCCGTCGGGGGACCAGGCCCCTCGACTCTCTTCACGCGTCGTGGCTATGACGGCTGACGGCTCCCCCGTGGGCCGCCCTGTTTCCGGCGATACCGGAAGCCGCCAGACGTCGGAGTTCACGCCTCGCACCGTGAACGCGATCCGACCGCCGGACGGAGCGACCGCGGGCTCCACGTCGTCGCCCGCGCCGGTCGTGAGTTGCTCCGGAGGTCCGGTCGCCGTCGCGGCGCGCACGGGCACGCGCCAGAGGTTGAGCCCGCCGCCCCGGTCGGAGGCGAAGTAGACATACCGTCCGTCGGGCGACCACGTCGGGTCCATGTCCGCGCTGTTGCCGTTGGTCAGCCGCGTCAGGGTCCTCGAGGCGGGGTCGACGATCACGATCTGCGACCGGGTTTTCTCGATGCGCCGGAAGACGAGCCTCGAGCCGTCCGGCGACCACCGCGGCTCGGTGTGGACGATCGCCTCACTCGAGTCGGAGGTGACCTGTCGCGGATTGTGGCCGCTCGCGTCGGTGAGCCAGATCCGAGACGACCCTCCCCGCTCCGCGTCGAAGGCGAGCTGCGAGCCGTCGGGCGAGTAGGCGGGATTGAACGCGTCGCCCACCAACATCGTCTCCGCGCCCGAGCCGACATCCCGCTCCCATATGTCTCCGCCCTCGAAGTACCAACCTCGGAGATCGCTGGGCTCGAGCTTGCCGCGCTCGGTCTTGGCTCGCACGAACGCGATCCGGTGTCCGTCGGGTGACCAGGCCGGCTGAATGTGGTCCTTCGGCTCCTGGGACAACCGGCGCTCGTTGCCGGTCGCCGCGGCGCGCAGCACCAGCTGCTTGAAGCCGTCTACTTCACCCGCATAGACCAGCTGCTTGCCGTCCGGAGCCCAGGCCGGCCACTCCTCGAGCCCGGGGCCGAACGTGAGCTGGGCCAACTTGCGGTTGAAGCCGGAGGCCAGCGTTCCCCCCGTCGCGGCGGGTGATCGCAGCCACGACCGTCGGCCCGTGTAATAGGTGACCGCGAGCAGGAGGATGACGCCGAGCCCCGCCAAGGCCGCGGTCCGCCAGCCGACGCGTGGTCGAGGGCCGGCCACGGGTCCCAGGGCTTCCGCGAACTTGGCTGCGGTGGCAAACCGGTCGGCGGGAGCTTTCGCCAACGCCCTGCTGATCGCCTGCGCGACGGTCGGAGGGGCGTCACCCGAGCGGTGAATTGGAGGAGGGGGCGTGGAGATGTGCTGGGCCAGGATCGCTTGTCCGGTCGCGCCCACGAACGGAGGACGGCCGCACAGCATCTCGTACAGCACGCAGCCCAGCGAGTACACGTCGCTGCGTCCGTCGAGTCCCCCCTCTCCCAGTGCCTGCTCGGGGCTCATGTATCCCGGAGTGCCGACGACCAGTCCCGCGGCGGTGAGCTGCGTGTCCGCGCTGCCGCCGAACGGGTAGGCGATTCCGAAGTCGGCGACGAGCGTGTTGCCGTCGCGCGTGAGGAGGATGTTCTCGGGCTTGACGTCGCGGTGCACGACGCCATGCTGGTGCGCGTACTCGAGGGCTTGCGCCGCCTGCTGGGCGATCCCCAGCGCCTGGTCGGTCGGGAGCGGGCCTCGACGCAGGCGATCTCGGAGGGACTCGCCTTCGACGTAGGGCATGGTAAACCACAGCTGTCCCGCGCTCGCGCCCGAGTCGTAAACCGACAAGATGTGCGGGTGCTGAAGCCGGGCGGCCAGCTTGATCTCGCGCTGGAAGCGTTCGGCGCCGAGGGAGCTGGCGAGGTCGGGATGGAGGAGCTTGAGCGCTACCGGCCGATCGTGCTTGAGGTCGCGAGCCAGCCAGACGGTCGCCATGCCGCCGCGGCCGAGCTCGCGCTCCAGCACATACCGGTCACGAAGGGCCTCGATGAGCGCGGCCGTCGGGTCGGGCATCCTGCGGAACTCCTGTCGGAGCGATCCCGCAATCTGCTACCCGCGACACCCGATGTCAGGTGGGAGCGGGTGCCCCGACGCTGAGTTGCGTGAGGGGCGCTTCCTCCTCGGCGCTGCGCAAATACGCGACCGGGTCGTGCCGGTCGCCGCCTGGCGGCAGGAATTGGTACATGTGGCCCAAGTCGTTGCGTAGCCGGTTGGCGTAGAACTCGGGCAACCGATCGGTCTCTCCGTTCAGGAACGCGCTCACGTCTCGATCGGTGTCGAGCAGTCCGCGAATCCGCGTGTGATACTCGATACGACCCCATCCCTCGGACGACATCGCGCGCACGACGTTCATCCACCGCGGGATCGCGCCCCGAGTCGCCGCGAAGCGGCGCCGAATCGCCCGTCCGGAGAACGAATAGCGGCTCAGGCTCACGAGGTTGTCGTAGAACTCCGTCCAACGATAGTTGGCGGGGCGGACGTTCATCGCGTGGTTGTTGTTCAGGAAATGGAACGGGAACGGCAGGATGCGCCCCGCCCGTTGATACTCGAGGTTGAGCGGTGCCGCCCGGCCGAACGCCGAGAGGAGCGAGTACGCCGGAAAGGCGCCGGGCGCGAGGTCGAGGAAGCGCTTGGTCAGCTCGAACGGCTCCGGTCCCTCGTCGCAATCGAGCCCGAGCACGAAGTTGGTTTGGATGTAGGGCACGTAGCGGAGAATCATGTTCACGTGCTCCGCCACCTGCGTCACCTTGTCCATCCCGGTGCGCCGCGTCTTCGATTTGTTGCCCAGGCTGTACCACGACTCGATCCCGGGCAGCAGCGCCTGAAAGTTGTTCCGCTGCAGTCGCTGGAGGTGGGCCTCAGACAGGAGCGAGAGACTGCTCTCGGCGATGTGACGCACCTCGCCTTTGGGCGCGGCCGCCTCGATGGCGTTCATGTAGTCGTCGAAGCGCACGCCGAAGTTCGGATCGTGCCAGGCGACGATCGGGTCTTTGACCTTGGTGATGAGAAACGCGAGATCCTGGGTCAGGGCCTCGAAGCCGAGCGGCTGGTAGTCGACCGTGGAGTCGATGCAGAAGCTGCAAGTGTAGGGGCAGCCCAGGCTCGCGATCATCGGCACGATCTTGATCGTGGGCGCTTTGTCCAGCGTGGCGGCAATGAACTTCCAGCGGGCCTCGATGCTCGGCAGCTCGGCGGGCTGCCGTTGGGCGGCAATCGTGCGCCCCAGCGGTCGGTGCCGGCTGCACTCGTGCAGGACCTCGTCGACCACGGTCCGGTCGGTGAAGCCGAGCACGTAGTCGAAGAACCGCTGCGAGTCTTCCGGGTAGCAGCGCGCGTGCGGGCCGCCGAGGATCGTGATGGCGCCGCGCTGCTGGAACAGATTGCTGATGGCGTACGCGAGATGGGCCGCCTCGGTGAACGACCCGATGAACAACAGGTCGAGATCCGCCGGCAGCTCCTCGAGGAGATTCTCACGTCCGGTGTAGCAGACGTAGTGAACGCGGTGACCGGCCTCTTCGCACCACACACCGATCACCTGGGGCATGATGCTGGCGAGGTTGGGATTCATCACCCGGCCATAGACGCTGTTCTTGGGAGACTTCGCTACGAGGTCGAGGACGCCGACGTTCAGGCGGCGCGTCGTGCTCGCGTGGTGCGGGGAGGACGACGAGACCACGAGGCACCTGCCCGAAGAGGTGCGCACTCGAATCGCTGGGACCCGGAAGTGGGCGGAGTAATTGGAGTGAGGGCGCCCTCTATGGCCGGGCGCGCGTACAAATGCTATACTGCAGTGTTGCATATCGCAAGGCTATATCGCGTAGCCGCGCGGTCTCAACCCGAAAGGTCTCATGGTCCGGCTCAACGTGCACGAGATCATGGCGCGGCGCGGCATCTCCGCCTACGCTCTCAGCCGGGGCGCGAAATTGAGCTACCCGAGCGCGTACCGGCTCTCGCGGCCGGGCGGTCGTTTTGGCCGGCTCCACGCCGACACGCTCGATCGTCTCTGCGTCTTCTTCAAGGTGCAGC
>DATHMJ010000058.1:0-2764 GCA_035487215.1 Gemmatimonadales bacterium | reverse complement strand
GGGGCCGGCCTCGCTTTCCCGGAGCGCCCGATTGGAGAACAGCCGGTCGTCCGCCACCAACGTGACCGCACGACCGCCGGACAGACCCAGTCGGACCGCGACCAATCGTCCGCCGGTGGTGAGCAGCAACGTGTCGACCACCCGCGGCTCGGGGACCTCGCAGGACGCGACGCGGCCGTCCTCGCTCCACGCTGATGAGTCCCGGATCGTCCCGAGCGTCGAGCGCATGAGCACCGCGCGAACGCGGAGGTCGCTCTTCTCCAGAGGATGGCCCGGCCGGACGCCCAGCGTCCATCCGGGCCGGGATCGCGCGAAGTAGCCGTAGCAGCGCATCACCGCGTTGGCCCGAGGCCCCGCGAGCAGCAGGTCGTCGTGGCCGGCAAACGCGACGAACGACATGGCGTCCAGCAGGTCCGGCCGTTCGTCCGGGCCCAGCACCGCGAGCACCGTGGGATCACCCCGGGTGTCGACGGTCCAAAGCTGGCCGGGACGTCCGCGGAACTGGTCGACGCGAACCCGCAACCGCTTCAGCGCGTCAGCGTAGCCTTGCGCGCCCTCGGGACCCGTGAGAAACGTGGAGCGCCGCGGATCCAAATCCGTCTCGCGGTGCCCGCGCGCGCCCAGGGCCGCCGCGCCCACCCCAAGGAGGGCCAGCGCAGTGAAGCCGGCCACCAGCTCAACCTGGGGACGCATCCCATGCTCCCGCGGCGAGGCCGCGAACCGCCCGGTACTCGTCCGGCCCGCACGCGGCGCCTCCGTAGACGCAGCGGTAGAGCGCGCCCACCAGCCCCCCGAGTCGCTCCCGGTCCCCCGCGCTGAGTCGCGCCTCCCGCGCATAGTCCCGCGCGGTCTTGCCCGGCCCCCAGCGCAGCGCGCCCAGCCCGTCGAGCCGGAGGATCAGTGCCTCGAACGCGAGGCTCAGCGCCTCCCGATATCGGCCCGCGGCAGCCGCTTCGTCGGCGGCGCGAAAGTACCACCCGGCATCCCGCCGGAAACCGGCGCTCGGCGTAGCGGGAGCGTCGTTCTCCAGGCGCGAGGCCGCGCGCAGCGTCCGCAGGAGCACCCACCCGGCGTGCGCCAGAATGGCCGCCAGCACGAGGCAGAGGCCGACGATGAGCGCCTTGAATAATTCCGGATGTGCCGTGCGGGTGGCGGCCAGCCACTCACCGAGCCGCTGCCACCATGTCTGCACCGTCGCCAGCGGATGGGTTTCGTCGTCCCACGCATAGGCGGGCGCGGCGAAAACCGTATCCAGCACGGCTCTCAGGGAATCGTCGGGGAGCTGCGGCACGGGCAAGAAGGCGCGGCGATGCCCTCGCCTACGTCAGGCCGCGCGAACCGAGTTGGCGAGAACTTCGAGATCGAAGCCCTCTTTGCGCACCCGGAGATCGTAGTAGGCGATGACGAGCGCAGCCTGATAGAGCGGCGACAGAAGCAGCTGTAGGATGGCCGCGATCACCACCCCCACCAGGAGCAGCGCCGCACCGGCCCCGCTGCCGCTGCTGGAGATCAGGGCGGCGATGACCCCGAACACGCCCATGACCGCGATGTAGGGGACGACCAGGAGGATAAAGATCACGCAGAAGAGCCCCAGCATCCGGAGGCGGTGGTCGCGGGTGAGCGACCACGACCGACCCATGGCCGCGCCCGGCGTGAGGGACTCGACCACCAGGGCCGGGACGGTGATCGCGAGGCCGCAAATGGCGATGATGCCCGGAATCACGAACAGGATGAACCCCACGAAGGCGAGAAGACCCACGCCCAGAGAAGCCAGAATCATCGGGACGACAAAGGGGGTGGCCCGCGCCAGCGCTTCCCGCGCGGTGATGCCTCGGCCGAGATAGCTCTCGGAGACGACGAACACCGTGGCGCCGGTCGCGATCAGCCCGAGGACGACCGACAACAGGAGATAGAGAATGCTGAATCCCCAATGCACGCCGCCCACGGCCCGCATGTAGATCTGCAGGAGCATGGGAAGCCCGCTACAGACAAGCACGATCGTCGCAAGCGCGGCGAAGTGCCGCCGGTAGACCTGGAACGACGCATCGATGATCTCGCCGACCGAAAGCGGACGGAGCGCGACGCTGGTCATGGGAACCTCAAGCTGGCGGAGGGTGGGAGACGCGTAGAAGTTACGTTAGCCATTAGCCGTTAGCCATTAGCGCGACGCTTTAGCGAGCGGCGCCCCCGACCGATGACCACCGCCCCGGACTATCGCCAACATCTCGAAGTCGAGACCCCCGAGCACGTCGTGCTCGATCTCGAGATCGCCGGCGTTGGATCGCGGGTGCTCGCCGCGCTCGTGGACACAGGCATCCTCCTCGTCACGGCCGCGGCGGGCGGGTTGCTGGTCGCCGTGCTCACGAGCTACGACATCCTGCCGCGGTCGGGCGCCGGGGGGGCCTGGCTGGCTGCGCTCCTGATCGGCGCCGGGTTCGCGCTGTGGAACGGCTACTTCATCCTCTTCGAGGGGCTGCGCGGAGGGCAGTCGCCGGGCAAGCGGTTTGCCGGCATCCGCGTCGTCCAGGACACCGGCCACCCGGTCACCACCGGCTCGGCGGTGATCCGAAATCTGCTGCGCATCGCCGACGCCCTCCCCCCACCCTACCTGCTGGGCCTCGCCTTGATCGCGTTTCATCCCCGCGGCAAGCGGCTGGGGGATCTGGTCGCCGGCACTGTGGTGGTGCGAGACCGTCCCGGGCCGGGAGGGACGACCGCTCCCGACGCGGCGGCGCCGGGGGAGGGAGCGATCGGCGCGCCCCTC
>DATHMJ010000057.1:0-2700 GCA_035487215.1 Gemmatimonadales bacterium | reverse complement strand
GCCTCGTACTCGTCACCGGCATCACCGGCTCGGGCAAGTCCACCTGCCTGGCTTCCATGATTCACCACGTGAACCAGCACCGGCGCTGCAACGTCATCACCATCGAGGATCCGATCGAGTTCCTCCACCGTGACGTCCAGTCGAACATCTCGCAGCGGGAGGTCGGGAGCGATACGCTCTCGTTCGGCGCGGCACTGCGCCACGTTCTGCGCCAGGACCCCGACGTCATTCTGATCGGCGAGGTTCGCGATGCCGAGACGCTGGACACGGCGCTGAAGGCGGCCGACACCGGCCACCTCGTCTTCTCCACGCTTCACACCACCGACGCGACCCAGACGATCAACCGCGTCATCTCGTTCTATCCACCGTACCAGCACCAGGAGATCCGCTCGCTGCTCTCGACCGCCCTGGCCGCTGTCGTCTGCCTTCGGCTCGTGCCGCGCAAGGACGGACGGGGGCGGGTGCCGGCGGCCGAGGTGCTCATCAACTCCGCCGCCGTCGCGGACAACATTCGCGACATCGAGAAGGCGCTGAACATCCCCGACCTGATCGCCGAAGGCACCGTCTCCTACGGCATGCAGTCGTTCGATCAGTCGCTCATGAAGTGGTACAAGGAGAGCGTGGTGTCCTACGAGAGCGCGTTGTTCTACTCGTCGAACCCGAGCGAGTTCGCGCTGCGGGTCTCGGGTGTGGACTCCGCCTCCGACCGCACCTTCTCCGAGATGAGCGGCGACCAGGGCGCGGCGCGGTCGCTCGACCTCACGCCCTGATGTTCAAGAAGGTCCTCATCGCGAACCGCGGGGAGATCGCCCTGCGGGTCATCCGCGCGTGCCGCGAGCTTGGCCTCCAGACCGTCGCCGTCTACAGCGAAGCGGACCGCGAGTCGCTCCATGTGCGATTCGCCGACGACGACGTCTGCATCGGTCCGGCCCCCGGGCGTCTCTCCTATCTCAAGATCCCCAACCTGATCGCCGCCGCCGAAATCACCGGCGCCGACGCCATCCATCCCGGCTACGGCTTCCTCGCGGAGAATGCGGAGTTCGCCGATACCTGCCGGGCCTCCAACATCACGTTCATCGGGCCGACCGGCGAGCAGATCCGGCAGATGGGCGACAAAGCGACCGCCCGCCGTCTGGCGCAGGAGGCGAACGTCGCGACGGTGCCCGGGTCACCCGGAACGATCGACGACCCGGATCAAGCGCTCGCGTTCGCCGGGGAAATCGGCTTCCCGGTCATCATCAAGGCCACCGCGGGGGGCGGCGGCAAAGGGATGCGGATCGCGCCGGACGCCGAGCAGTTCCCCCAGCTCTTCGGTCTGGCCCAGAACGAGGCGCTGGCGGCGTTCGGGAACGGGGCCGTCTACGTCGAGAAGTATCTGGAGCATCCCCGTCACGTCGAGATTCAGGTGCTGGGCGATACCCAGGGCAAGGTCGTCCACATGGGCGAGCGGGACTGCTCGGTCCAGCGCCGGCACCAAAAGCTGGTGGAGGAAAGCCCGAGCCCCGCGCTCAATATCGAGCGCCGTCGCCGCATGGGCGAGGCGGCCGTGGCACTGGCATCGCAAATCGGCTATCAGGGCGCGGGAACGATCGAGTTTCTGCTCGACACCGATGGTAAATTCTACTTCATGGAGATGAACACCCGGATCCAGGTCGAGCACCCCGTCACCGAAATGGTGACCAGCTTCGACTTGGTGAAAGAGCAGATCAAGATCGCGGCGGGCGAGCCCATCAGCTACATGGGCGACGGCACGCGGCTCCGGGGCCATGCCATCGAGTGCCGCATCAACGCCGAGGATCCCTACCGGAACTTCCAGCCGAGTCCCGGCCTCATCACCGCGTACCACCCGCCGGGCGGTCCCGGCGTACGGGTCGATACCCACGTGTACGCCGGCTACACCGTGCCGCCCTACTACGACTCGTTGCTCGCCAAGGTGATCGTGCACGGCAACACTCGGCAGGAAGCGCTGTCGCGGATGGGGCAGGCCCTGGACAGCTTCATTCTCGAAGGCGTCACCACGACGATCCCCTTCCTGGCCCGTGTGATCCGGCATCCCGACTTCGTGCGCGGCAAGGTGGATACGCGGTTTCTCGAGCGGGAATCGCATCTGCTCCAGCCGGACGCATGAGGCTCGAGGTCGCGTTCTCGCCGCTCGGGTTGGCGGCCCCGGATGTACAGGGGCGCACGGTGTTCGTGGTGGACATTCTCCGGGCCACCACCGCCATGTGTGCCGCGCTGCATCACGGCGCGCGCGCGCTCATTCCGGTTGCTTCCACGGAGGAGGCGCTCCGACTGGCCCAGACCATCGGGAGCACGGACGTCCTTCTGGCGGGTGAGAAGGACTCGGTGCGGATTCCCGGGTTCGCCCTGGGGAACAGTCCGCTCGAGATGACGGAGCAGGCAGTGCGGGGGAAGACCTTGATCGTCACGACCACCAACGGGACCAAAGCGTTGCTCGCCGCCCAGGGGGCGGCCGCGGTCTACGTTGCCGCGGCGGTCAACCTCACGGCGGCGGGGGCGCGGGCTCGCGAAGCGCTCGACGACCAGCGCGACATCCTCATCCTGTGCGCGGGACGAGAAACGGCCTTCAGCCTGGATGACGCTTACTGCGCCGGCCGGCTTGCGGTCGCGGCGCTTGGCGGACGGAAGCCGCGCCGGGGACTGAACGACGCGGCGCTCGCGAGTCTCGATCTTGTGCGC
>DATHMJ010000056.1:0-7556 GCA_035487215.1 Gemmatimonadales bacterium | reverse complement strand
GTTCGACACGTCGCGGACGGCGTGCAGCGAGTGAATCCAGTCGCCGCCACCACCGATGTGGGCCAAAATGAAGGCGACGTCACCGTGCCGCGCGGCCAGGCGTCCCAATTCGACCCCATCCGATGCCTCCTGGCCCGCCACGTCTCCTCGCCGTCCTTGCCAGATATGGTGCAGGATCGGAACCCGTTGCTCTCGGGCCAGGGATGCGACCCGGTCCACGAGCGGATCGTCCGCGCGGCGGCTCGCCGCGAGCTTGATTCCGATGAAGCCGGCCGGAATCCACCGGCGGATCTGGGCCTCCGCGTGCTCGGGGAAGTTCGGGTTGACCGCGACGTAGCCGCGGACCCGCGCCGGATGCTCGCCCCCGATCACGCCCAATGCCTCGTTCGCATGGGTGAGATCCGCAGGGGACGGGAAGTACGTGGGTGAGGTTCTGCCCCACGTGCCCAGAATAGAGGCGACGTGCCAGGTGATGCCGACGCAGTCGCCGGCGGCGAGCCGGCTCGCGTTCCGCTCGCGCCAGTCCGCGCGGGCCGACCGTTCGGTGTAGAAGTGCGCGTGGACGTCGATCAGCATCGCCGGAAGATACGTCAGCGGGTTGGACTGGCGAACACCTCTCCCAGAACGTCGAGAGCGCGGTCGATCACGGCTGCATCGTGCGCGGCGGAGACGAAGTTGTAGGCCGAGCGCTTGAAGAGGACGCCGCGGTCGGCGGCGCCGCGCGCAAGCGCCTTTGACGCGCCCTCGTCCCAAAACTGAAGGAAGCACATCTCCGGTACACCGGCGACGCCCGCGATTCGCTCGGGGTGGCGCTGCGCCAGCGTCCCCAGGCCTGCCAGCAGCCGCCCGCCCAGCGTGCCGAGCCGACCCGGTATGCCGTCACGCTGTACCACGGCCAGCGTGGCCCGCGCCGCGGCCAGCGAGACGGACTCGGTGGCAAGGGTGGATGAGATCCACGTCCGGTTGACTTCCGCCATCACGTCACGCCGTCCCCCGACCGCCGCAAGCGGGAAGCCGTTCGCGATGGCCTTCCCCAGCACGACGAGATCGGGCCGAAGCGCATAGCGCTCGGTGCCGCCGCCAATAGCCAGGCGACAGGCGGTCTTGATCTCGTCCACGATCATGAGCGCGCCATGCCGCTCGGTCTCCGTTCTCAGAACCTCGAGCCACGCCGCCGTCGGCTCGCGCACGACCACCGGCTCTACAATGACGCAAGCGAGCCGGTCCCCGGCCTCGGCGAGGAGCCGGCGTGTGCCGTCGACGTCGTCGAAGGGTAGCTCGCCGAACAGCGCGCGAGTGGAGGTGGGCACGCCGGCGCTGCCCTCGCACCAGTCGAGCCATCCGTGATAGCCGCACCCCAGCACCATCTCCCGACCCGTGGCGACTCGGGCGAGGCGCACAGCGGCGGCGCAGGCCTCCGCTCCCGACTTGAGGAAGCGCACCTGCTCGATCCATGGCATCAGCCGGCGGAGATCCGTGGCTAGTTCCTCCTCCAGCACCGGCGCGAGCGGTCCGACGACCCCATGCCCGATCGCTTCGATGGCGGCTCGTCCGACCTCCGGGTGGCCGTAGCCCAGCGCGACCGCGCCCAGGCCCATCACGAAGTCCACAAACTCCCGACCGCGAGCATCCCACACGCGGCACCCCTGGGCGCGGACCATGCGGGCGGGCGGATTCCACCCGTCGTCCGCCGCGCCGAAGAGAGCGTCGGGACGTTTGCTGCCCGTGGATGTAAAGCCGGCGACCGGGTCGTCCTTCATGCAAGCTCCAGCTCACCAAAGCGCTCGGGGTCCTGGCGATCGCCCTTGAGCCACACCCATCCCCCGCCACCGCTCCAGACCAGTTGTCCGGCGCGGCGTTCGCGATCGGAGAGCATCTCGTTCACCAGGAGGTCGAAGCCGACACGGTCGCTCGCTTGCCGAGTCCCCCACTCCGGGACTCGAAGGGCGAGGCTGACGACGTAGCCCGAGTCGGTGGCGGTCCACGCTCCCGTCACCATCGCCGGCTCGCCGGCGAATCCCTGCACCGCACGGGTTCGCAGGCTCCTGCCGTCAGGGTCCGGGACGACCAGGAATCCATACGGCTTGGCGTCGGGCTCGACTCGCAGGAAAATCTCCACGCCATCGGAGTGGATGTCATCGGGCTCGTTGTCGAGCAACAACGGCGGGGCATCGCCCGCGCGGAGCACGATCTCCGGCTTCGTCACGTCGACAGCCAGGTAGAGCGCATCGTCGTCCCAGTTGACGAAGGCCACCGCTGAAAAGTCGTCGGGACCCGAGTACGGCTCTTCGCTCCGGCGGTACTGGTCCTCGTGATCGAGCGCGAGCGCCTCGTCCCGATCGAAGCCCTCGACGGTGCCGTTGAGTGGCGGCACGGCGCTCAGGTGCAAGGCAACACCGCTTTGGCGAAGCGGCGGCTCTCGCGTCACCAGCGGCTCGAAGACTCGCGGGAGCGCTCGGCGACCGCCGAGCCGCACCAGGTCGGCCGGCGATAGGGCGACCTCCCAGCCATCGGGGATCGGCTGGTGTCGATGGATCGTCGCACCGGTAGTGACGGCGATCGCGTCGCCGTCTACCTCCAGGCTCAGCGGCGACGGCGCGAGGACCGACACGAATCGAGGTCCGCGTCCCTCGCCGGCCAGCACGACGAAAGGCGTGGGACCGGCTCCGGGGGGACCGGGCGCGGTGGCCCGGAGCAGCTCGGTCGCGCCGCGGGAAACGAGAGCCAGCGTTTGCCCACTCTGTGAAGCGACGACGCGCACCTGGTCCCCTGGCCCGATCGGCTGCCGCTCCGCGTCAGTCACCAGCTCACCGGCGAGCGAATCGGCCTGCCAGGCGCCGGCACTGCGCAGGTCGAGCCGCCCCGCCAGATGCCACGGCAGATCGATCCGGTGGTCCACCTCGCTGTCCAGCTCGACGACGTCCAGCAGATAGTCCGGTCCCGAGACGAGGGTGCGGCTGACGGGCCCGAACCGACCCCGCACCCAGCTCCAGCCGCTCTTCGCGTCGAAGAATTCGCACACGGCGTCGCCGGGCTCCTGCGACGCGCGATCGAGTCGGGGAGCGTTGTGCGCGAGTGTGGAGCGATACCAGAACAGATCGCGGGACACGTAGCTCCCGGCCCCGAAGTCGGCCAGCCAGTGCACCCCCCGTTCGTGCAACGTCAGATGCAGCCGGTCGGGATGCCCGTGTCCGCCGCCGTACGCGCCCGCCTCGAGGCTCGCGTACCGGCCGCCGGTCCGCAGTATCGCGAGTCCCTGTGATTCGAGGAACGTGCTGCCGGGCCGCCATCGGGTCGCGTCGCCCTGGAACGTCGGCGCCATGGCCAACAGCATCCACCACGAGAGGTCGGCGCGGCTTCTGCGCGTGGGCGGCGGCTCGCCCGCCTCGTGCAGATACGAATCGAATGACTCGGCCGCGGGGGCGGGGGCGTCGTAGAGGCCGGCGAGCCAGTCATCCAGCTCGTCAGGGGCCGTGCCGGGTGCGGAACCTCTGCCCGCCTCCCACAACTCGAGATACATGGGCTGCGCCAGCGACGTTCCGAAGCGTGAGTCCTTGCGCGCGGGAAAGGTCAGGTCTGGGAGCGCCGTCAGGGCGGGCGCTTCCAGGGCCGCGCGTGCGCGGGTGGCCAGCTCGGGTTCCTCGAGCGGATCCACGCCGGCCGACCGCACCCAGTCGAGCCCGAGCAGCAGTCCGCGCAGCGCAAAGAGGTGGTAGTTCTCCCCCTCGAACCACATGCCGTCTCGCCCGAAGCCCTGGAGCAGGTGCGAGATCAACCCGGTCGGACCTTCGACCGCCCGGCGCAACAGCTCTTCGTCCTCGAACCACACGGCGATCGCGGCCAACGCCGTGCTGTGCCAGGTCTGCCGATTGGAGAAGCCCTCGTCGAACTCACCGATAAGGGTGGCGGCCTCGTCGGCGACGCGGGCGACGCCATCCGCGGTCGCGCGGTCGAGACATCCGCTCTCGCGCAGCATCATGGCCGCGGCCAGATAGTGCGTGAGCCAGATCGATTCCAGGTAGGTCGAAAAGAAGAGCCGGCTGGGGCCGAGGACGTTGTCGCGGTTGGGATACTCGAAGTAGTGGGTGCCGTAGTGGCCAAGCAGCTCGCGCGCCCGGGCTCCCGCCGCATCATGACCCGCGAACGCCGCCAGGGCTGCGAGATGTGCCGCGCGCTCGGCCACCCAGAGATGCTGAAACCGCGCCCACCAACGCTCGTGCCGCTCACCGCCGTAGGATTTGCCGCAGCGCGGACATTCATGTGCCGTTGGGCTCCAGGGATCAAAGCGGAGCGTCGTCCCATCATCCGGACAGACGCCGCCGTCCACCGAGAGGAGGGCCTTGGCCGACGGAATCGGTGGCAAGCGCTTCAGCACCGGAGCCGCACGCTCCCCGAGCCGAGCCAACAGCCGCGTGAGATCGGAGGAGCCCGCGATGGTCTCGCGTCGAGCCGCGAGGGTTTCGGCGGTTACCACGTCCGAACGCCCTCCGCTGCCCACACGACCGGAAGGAGGCGTGCGCCGGCCGCGACCGCGGCGCGCCGCGCGCTCGCGACGTCCCGGCCGGCGATGAAAAACATGCACCCGCCCGCTCCCGAGCCCGCGGCCTTCCCGCCGAGCGCTCCCGCGGCGGCGAGCGCAGCCTCCAGGCGGGCCATCGCCGGTGTGCACATCGCCGGATCGAGTGCCTGTTGCTGTTGCCAGTTCTCGCCGATGAGCGCGCCGACGCGGGCGGGATCTCCGGCCGAGAGCGCATCCGCCATTTCGCTCGCGATGTCCCGGATGCGGCGCAGCGCTCCGAGGACCTTGCGATCGCCGCGCTCGTAGGCCTGCATGACCCGCGCGATCGTGGCGCCGGAGAATCGAGAAGCCCCGGTGTAGCAGAGCACGATGCGGCGGGCCAACTCGTCGGCGAACCCGGTGGGCATCCGGAGCGGCGTGACCTCGGCATCGGGATCGCAGAATCGGAGCAAGAGGAATCCACCGTACGCGGCGGTGAACTGATCCTGGCGACCGCCGGGAATTCCGGCTTCGACCGCTTCCAAGCGGCAGGCGGCGTCCGCGATGGCGCGGGTGTCGGGGAGGTTATCGCTGGCGGCGGCGAGCGCCGCCACCAGCGCGACGTCGAGTGCGCCCGAGCTGCCGAGCCCAGAGCCGGCCGGAGCGGAGCAATGGGTCCGCAGGCACAAGCCACAATCGGGACGCGCGAGCCTGAGCGCGGCCCGGTGCAGCTTGAGCTTGTCCGTGGCCGAGGCTGCATCCGCCGCCTCGAGCACCAACGTCTCTCCGAGGTCTTCGGCGACCAGCGTGACGCCGGTACCGCCAGGCAGCACCTCGGCCTCCGCCGTCAAGGCGATGGCCGCAGTCACTACGGCGCCGCCCTCTCGCGCGGAGAATGGCGGTACGTCGGTCCAGCCGCCGGCAAAGTCCAGGCGCACGGGGGCGGTGGCGCGGGCGTGGCGCATCACGGCTCGACCCGCCAATCGTGCACCGTCACCAGCTCACCTCGCACGTCCATTCGCACGCCATGCACCCTTCGATTCATGCCTTGGAGTCCGCGCGCATGATAGAGAAAAGCGACCGGCATCGAGTCGGCGAACATCCGCTCCGCGGCGTCGGGGGCGCGCGGGGCGGTCATGCCGGCGAGTGCCGCGAGTGGGCCAAGATATCCGAGGCCGAGGTCGCCGGGAATGCCGAGAATCGCGGCATCGAAGTCGTGCGTGGGGCCGTACACGCGATCGAGAAAGGCCGACAGCTCGAGCTGGCGAATGGTGACGCGGAATCCGGCCCGCGCCAACTGCGCTTGCACCATCTGTTCCAGGGCTCCCTCTCCGCTTCCGACCGTGAGCAGCTCGAAGTCCGTGGCCCGGGGATGAACGAACGCCGCCCGCCTCAGCGCGACGTCCGGCGGCACCGGTCCCGTCGCTGGGGTCCCGTAGCCGTACACATACCCCTCCACCAGCTCGCGCCGGTCGAGCGCGCCGGAAATCGTCCGGCGCACGTCCAACTGGTTGAACGGCGGGCGGCGGGTGTTGAACACGAGGCCGTACGTGAAGAGCAATGGGTAGTCGAGCACCTGGAGCCGGGGATCGCGCCGCACGTAGGCCGCGTGCGCAGGCTGAATCCCCGCAAAGTCGAGCTCCCCATCGACCAGCGCCGCGAGCTTGGTCACCGGCTCATCGACGACCGCGAACACGAGCCGGGAGATGCGAGGGGGCCCCCCCAGCTCCGACGCGAACTCCGGCTCGGCGGCGAACACCCACCGGCGGTTGGGCTCGTGCCGCACGAAGCGAAAGGGCCCATTGCCTACCGGTTGCTGGTTCCACTGGGCTCGGCGCAGCGCTTGGCGCGGGACGGAGTCCAGGAGATGGGCCGGCAGGATGGCGAGATCGGTGAGGACGTCGGGGAAGCGCGCCGGGGGGGTCGCGAATCGCAGAACGACGGTCGAGTCATCGGGCGCCGAGACCGACGTCAGGTCGGCGAGATCGGTGAGCCGGGGATAGCCGACGACCGGATCGCGCGCAGCGTCGAGCGTCCAGCGCACGTCGCGAGAGGTCGTCGGCACGCCATCGTGCCACCGCACCCCCGACGCGAGGTGGAACGTGAGCGTCTTCCGATCGGGGGACCAATCCCATCGCCGCGCCAGGTATGGCTCCGGCGCGAGCGCGCTGTCATAGCGGGCCAGCGTGGTGAGCAGGACGTAGCGCTGCACCTGGCGGGCGAGCGGGTGCACCGTCAGCAGTGGATTGATGCTCTGCAGGTCCGCGCCGGATGCGTAGAGAACCGTCGCACCGCGGTCGGGGGCCGGTGCGCAGGCGCCGAGCGCGGCGACGACACCGAAGCTCCAGGTACGCGCCCGATTCACCCGCGCAATTTTACCCCGAATTGCCCCGAAGTGTGAACCGCACGACATTCCGCGCATGTTCCGCCCCCTGGTGTTGCGGGCAGCCGCGGGCGCCGCCGTGGTCTGGGGCGTGGTCACGCTCGTCTTCCTGCTGCTGCATGCCGCCCCCGGCGATCCCGCGGCGCTGCTCGTGGGCACGGCGGCGACGCCGGCGCAAATCGCCGAGCAGCGCCGAGTGCTGGGACTCGATCGCCCGCTCGCCGTGCAGTACGCGGTGTGGGTCGCCCGTTTTGCCCATGGCGACTGGGGCACGAGCATCGTGACCGGCCGGCCGGTACGCGCCATGCTGGGCGACGCATGGCCGGCGACCGCCCGCCTCGTTCTCCTCTCGCTGTTCCTCAGCTACGTCCTCGGAATCGGCGTCGGCCTGGTCCAAGCCTCGGTCGGCGGCACCCGCCTGGACACGGCTCTCTCCGCCGCGAGCGTCGCGCTCTTCGCGCTACCCGCTTACTGGCTCGGCCTGATGCTGGTGATGCTGTTCACTTATCGCCTGCGGTGGCTGCCGGCGTTCGGTGCGGCGGGTCTCGACGCGGAGTTCCTTCCCGGCTGGGCCCGAGTGCTGGATGGCGCCCGACACCTGGCCCTGCCGCTCGCGACGCTGACCATCATCGGCCTGGGCGGAGTCGCGCGGTTCGTGCGCGGCTCGCTGTTGGA
>DATHMJ010000055.1:0-2111 GCA_035487215.1 Gemmatimonadales bacterium | reverse complement strand
CTTCGGGGTGGTGGTCGTGGAGGCGAAGCTGGCGGGTGTCCCGGGCATCGTCTGTCCCACCGGCGCCTTGCCGGAGCTCATCGAGCATGGGGAGGACGGCTGGGTCGCCTCGGAAGTCAGCGCCGCGGCGCTCGCCGAAGGGCTGGAATATTTCCTCAAGGATCCGATGCGGCTCCAGCGCGCGCGGCACGCGGCTCGCCGCTCTGCCGAGGGGTTCAGCCGCGAGCGTTTCGCTGAGGCCTGGTGGGCCGTCTTTCAGGAGAAGACGGAACGGCGGCCGAGTTCGCCTGAGCGATGACCTCGCGGCCACTATCGCGACCACGTGGCCCCCTCGCGAATCTGGACTCGCGCTCTCGGCTCGGCCGATTGCTGCGGCTGCCTCTCCGTCTCGTTCCTCCCACCGCCGCGGTGCGCGTCTTGAGCGGCCCGTTGCGCGGTATGCGCTGGATCGCGGGCTCGGCACCCGCCGGCGCGTGGGTTGGCACTTTGGAGCGCGCCAAGCTCAAGCAGTTCGTTCGGCGCCTGCGGCGCGGGATGACGGTCTGGGACGTCGGCGCCAATGTCGGGCTCTACACGCTCCCCAGCGCTCGGGCTGTCGGGCCCACAGGTCGTGTCTACGCGTTCGAGCCGATGCGGCGGAACCTCGAGCTCCTCCGTCGTCACCTCGCGATGAATCGAATCTCGAATGTGGAAATCTACGAGGTGGCCGTCGCCGACGCGGCGGGGATCTTGCGGATGGCCGAGGGCGACTCGCCCAGCGAGTTCCATGCTGACCCTGCGGGACATTGGCAGGTGCCGGCTGTCACCCTGGATGACTGGCTCGCGGCGGCCGCCTCGCCTTCACCCGACTTGGTCAAGATCGACGTCGAGGGGAGCGACGATGCCGTCCTGCGCGGGGGCGCGCTGACGTTCGCCGCGTATCGGCCGCCCATCTATCTTGCACTGCATGGCGAGCGCCAACGGCGAGAGTGTGCCGCGCTGCTGGGCGACTGGGGGTATCGGGTCACTTCCCTCGAGCGCGGGATGGGACCCGAGGAGAGCAGCGAGTGGCTGGCGGAGCCGCTCTGATGCGCCAAGTTCTGATGAGAGGCCCAACCGAGTCCGCCGAGTCTGCGTGGCGCCTGGCGTGGCGGATGATCCAGCCCTCGTTGGTCAATCTCGGATTACCGGCTCGCCCGCGGCTGCGTTACTATGACGTCGACGAAGTCTTCTGGCGCGTCCCCAAACGCATGAGCGGATCGAGGGGGATGATCTTGTGCCAGGGAAGCCCATGACATGTCATCCGGCCGCCTCGAAACGACGGTCGCTGATCGCGCGCAGCCGTCACGCGCCATGCTGAACGGCAGCGCGTCTCGCTGGCTCCGGCACCGGCTCGGCTGGGGGCCGGCCGACACTCAGACGACGGCCGAGGAGCGGGGCTGCCTCATGAAGTATGCCGCGGGGAAACGGAGTCTGGTCGAGATTGGTGTCATGCATGGTGTCAACACCGCGCTCTTGAGGAGCGTGATGGATCCATCCGGCACGATCACGGGCATCGATCCTCATCCACCCGGTCGGCTCGGCGTGAGCTTCGAGCGGTGGATCGCCCTTCGCGAGGTCGCCAGGTATCCGCGTGGTCGGGTCGTTCTCTTGCGGCGGTGGAGCCACGAGGCGGTGGTCTCGTGGTCTACCCCGATCGACTTTCTGTTTGTTGACGGCGATCATTCCTGGGCCGGGATCGACCGCGACTGGCGCGGGTGGAGCCGTCACGTCGTGCCAGGCGGGGCGGTGGCTTTACACGATAGTCGCAGCGTGCTCGGGCGCCCCGACCTGGACAGTGTCCGATACACCCGCGAGGTGATCCTGGTCGACCCGCGCTTCCGCCTGATGGACACCGTGGAGAGCCTGACGGTGCTCGAGCGCATGGCGGCAGGCGGCCCTCGGTGAGCGCGCCCGCGCTCAGCCGGCGCCGACTCCTGGCTCGCGGCATTGCCTGGAACACCTGGTACCACCTCTTCGGG
This sequence comes from Gemmatimonadales bacterium, assembly GCA_035487215.1. GTDB lineage: Bacteria > Gemmatimonadota > Gemmatimonadetes > Gemmatimonadales > GWC2-71-9 > DASQPE01. The sequence goes on along the minus strand of DATHMJ010000055.1, from coordinate 111 downwards.
ACGGCCCTCGCCCTGGGTGCCATGATGATCCTGGTCCGCATCATCCCGCCGGCGGAGTACGGCCGTTTCGGCGCCGCGCTCGGCCTCCTCGCGCTCTTGAACTCGTTCAAC